>JAGLQQ010000064.1 GCA_023136735.1 Candidatus Omnitrophota bacterium
TAGCTATTAACCCTTTATCGTTTTTTCTTGACTATGATTTATAAAAAAGTTAAGGTAAAAGAAATTTGTGTTTTCTTATTCAAAAACTCAAGAAGGAGGTTACTAAATGAGCGCGGTAAAACTTGGCGATAAGGTTAAGCTCCATTATACAGGTAAACTGAAAAACGGGCGCGTCTTTGATTCATCCAAAGAAAAAGATCCTTTTGAATTTACCCTCGGAACGGATCAGGTTATCAGCGGCTTTGAAGAAGGGGTTCTCGGCATGAAAAAAGGGGAATCAAAAACAGTTACTATCGGTTTTAAAAAAGCCTATGGAGCCAAAAACCAAGATATGTTTGCCACGCTGCCTAAAGCAGACTTTCCAAAAAGCATGAAATTACAAGTTGGACAGCATATGCAGCTTCAGCCGGGCGACGGACAAAGAATAAGCGTAGTCATTACAACTATAACCGACACCGAAGTAACCGTTGACGGCAATCATCCGCTGGCTGAAGAAGACTTGATTTTTGAAATAGAGTTACTGGAAATTATTTAGAGAAAATAAATGACTGAATAGATTTTTTAGAATATTTTTTACACTGCCTCGGCAAATTCAGGGCGGTACTTTGCGACTCCGGACACACCCTGCATTTTTAATTCATCCAAAACTATTGCCATAAACGCCTCATCCGGCACTTCCCATTCGCATTTAATGCCATAGCTGCTTGCTGCTTTAAATCCGAATTTAGGATAATATTCAGAGTGTCCTAATACAATGACAAAGGAACAATTTACTTGCTTAAGCTTTTCAAGTCCATCTTGCACAAGCGCTGAGCCAATACCTTGTTTTTGATACGCGGGTAATACAGCCATAGGCGCAAGCCCCATGCCTTTAATTACTCCGCTGTCTGCTTCAATAATTGCAGGTGAAAATAATATATGCCCCGCGATATTACCGTCGACCTCAGCAACCAAAGACAAACAGTCCTGACAATTATCCCTTAGCTTATCTACAATATCCGCTTCCTGAGGCCGCGCGAATGCTTTGAGGTTTATCTGCCGGACAGCTTCTATGTCTTCCTTCTTTTCCTGTCTAACAATTATCATTGTTTTCTCTGTATTGCTTTTGAATCCAGTTCTTTTTTCCCTATGAGACGATCTGTTATTCTCAGCCATTCGACAATCAACTTGTTATATTCTATACTATGCGCAATCAGATTGAATCTATTCGAGTCAAGAACATTAACGGAAACTATATAGTCATTGAGTGTAACCTTGCCGTAGGAATAGTTTTCTTCTTCATCTTTTAATATCGCCTGCGCTAGATCTATTTTTTCTTTGCCTGTTTGCACAAGCTGTTTTTCTTTATCAATCTGAAGGCTAAGGTTCTTAATATCTTGAAATAATTTATAATGAGCATTCGCCGTACTAAGACTGGTTTTTTTTAGGGCAATCTTAGCGGTTTCATGCTCGGCCCTGTCCACAGAATCAGAAAACGGCCACTCTAGTGAAATCCCGGCATAAACCATGCCTTCGTCATTATCAATCTCCAGATCATCTCCATCCATAGTATATCCAAAACGCAGATTAATTGACGGCAAAAGGTCATCCGCCTCTTTGTCCAGTTCCAGAGAGGTCTTGGTCTTTAGCAATTCCAGTACTTGATAAGTACGGCTATCTCTCCAGAAATTTCCAAAATCCCTTTCAAAAGATATTTGTGTTTTGCCGTAAACATCCGGTTCTTTAGGAACAATCACTCCCGGGATAGTAAAGCGCATTGCCGTTTGAATAAAGTTAAGCATTGACTCATACTCCTGGGTTAACTCAATAAGCTTTTCTTTTTTTGCCAAAACTTGCAGCTTAATTTTATTCACATCAATGGGTAAGGCTATACTGCTTTTCCTTCTTCCTTCAATATTCTGTAAAAGCTTTAAATTCTCATCATACGCAGACTGGCCAATCCGCGCATTTTCATATGCCGCGTACCAGTCATAATAAGCCATGATTATTCCCGACAGATAATCTTCGTATGCCTCTATAACTTGGTGTTTGATCACATCGATCTCAACCCCTATGATTTTATCCTGCAAGCGCGTTACCCGGCCAAAAGCATTACCTGCTATCGGCTGTGAGATCGCAACGGAAAATTCTGATGAGTTCACGCGGGAATTAAAAGACGTACTTGAGGAATATTCAATCCCGACATCTGTTCCTGTATAAGGAAATAATTTATTTAAAGCAACCGAACCCTCCGGGTCTTCCCTGTCCTGAGTGAGGAAAAAATCATAATCCGCTTTAACCGAAAGAACAATATCTCTTGAAGGCAGTGCTAAATCTTTGCGATATTGCAAAGTAAGTTCCTCAATAAGGATTTCTTCAAAAACCTTATCATTAAGAGTTGCCAAGGCAATAAACTCGTTTAGAGATATTATCCTATCCTCATCCCTCTTGACTTCAGCAGCAAAAAAAGAATCCGATGATAAAAAAACCACTGCAAATAATAAAAAAATAATATACTTTTTTAAATTACACATTACTTGTCCTTTTCCTATAGACCATTGCCTTTTACGCTTTTTTTGCTTTACGCTATGAGCCATGAGCTAAGGTGCTTTTCCCTTTTACTTTCAACCTTTACTTCAATTCATAATTAGTAACTAGTAATTGATCTTGCGCCTCAGGTCCTTACCCAGGCTATAAACACAAGGTATAAGCAATAATGTAATAAGCGTGCCGAAAATCAGACCCCATGTTAATGCCAGCATCATTTCCGCAAGCATAGCGTCATATCCAAAAAAGCCGTATGCCGTAGGCAGCATGCCGGCAACCGTTGTCAATGTTGTTAAAAGCACTGCCTTTAATCTGGTTTTGGCTATTTGCGCTATTTGCCCGCTTGAATAAACATGTCCTTTGTTTTTATCATATTCCTTATCCAACTTTACAAGCATAATAATAGAATCGTTTATTACAACACCAGCCAATCCCAATGCGCCGATAGCCGCGTAAAAACCGAACAGCGTTTTTCCGTGCAGCCAGAACGCAAATATTATACCTACTATTCCAAAGGGAATCGCCAGCATGATGATTAAAGGTTTTAACAGAGAATTAAACAAAACAGCCAGAACAATATACACCAGCAAAACAGCCAGAACAATAGCCTTATTTAAATCTCCCGCAGACTCCCTGGTATCCTTGACCTCTCCATCAAAAGAAAGAGTTGTCGTTGGGTATTTGGCTATGATTTCAGGAAAAATATTTTCCTCAAAATATTCCGCGATTTCCACCGGCGTTTTTTTCGCGCCCTTACTAATATCAGCATCAATCAGCGTTGTTCTTTTTAAATCTCTGCGCGCTATAGAGCTGGGCACCTCGACTTTTTTAACATGAACAATGTCCCGCAAAGGCACCAGATAATTCCCCGCGTTCTCAACCGGAAGATCCAGGACTTTCTCAATATCATCTTTTGCCGCGTCCATGGTTGTAAAGCGTACCTGCACATCCTCATCTCCTCCGGAAAATTCATACAGGATATTTCCCTCCAAAGCCGCCCGGAATGTTGAGGCAATATCAACAGGGTCTATAGAAAGCCTTTTTGTTTTCTCCTGATCAATTGAAACCCTGTATTCCGTAATGCGCATATCACCATCAACTTCTATGCTAGTGAGAAAAGATGAGTTTTCCATCACCTGCAACAGTCTCTTTACAATCTCAGCACGCGTCTGATCATTGTTCTGCTGTACAACCAGCTCTATTGGGCTGCCTGATGAATGCCCCCACCGGCTCTTTTGAAAGGTTAGTTTCTTAAACCCCTTTAATTTATCAATATCCTGCTTTAGCTCTTCTATTATTTTATCCGCGGATTTTTTTCTTTCTTCTTTGGGCACAATTTCAATGATCATCCTGAAGTAATTTTCTTCTGCCGCGCCTCCTCTTCTGCTTCTGCCTATTTCCGTTCTGCATCCCACAACCTCTTTACCTAAGTACCCAGCAATAACATCTTCTATTCTTTTGGTTTTTTGAGCAGTTTCATAGCGGCTTGTTCCGGAAACGGTGCTGCCCATTAAAACAATATCCCTTGTTTCCTCATTAGGAAACATAACAAATTTCATTGTGCTTTTCGCGATCACCCCGGAAGCAATTAAAAGCGCGATAAAAACTATAAAGATTATTTTTTTACGCGGTAATATTTTCTCAAGCAATTTAGCGTATTTATCTTCAATTACTTCAAACCAATGCCCATTATTTTTGTTTCCCGAATTTTTTTTATCTTTTTTAAACAGATTTTCCAGAAATGGTATGGCCAGGCTCATATGCCCGGGCAGGATGAATATAGATTCAAACAAACTTGCTCCCAACATAAAAAAGATAATCGGCGGGATATGTTCAACAAATTTACCAAAATGTCCTTCAAAAAAGAATAAAGGCACAAACGCGATACAGGTAGTCAATATGCTCGCGCAAATAGCTAAAATAACCTCTGCGGTACCCTTTACTACTGCCTTGCCTTCCTCCATACCTTTGCGCTTAATCCTGTTTATATTCTCAGCCACAACTATCGCGTCATCAACGATCATGCCCATAACAATTATTACCGCGGCCAAAGTCGTGCCGTTAATTGTAAAGCCTGCAATGGAAGCAAAGAGCATAGTAAAACAGAGTGTAAAGGGAATGCCTATGGCCACCCAGATAGCGGAGCGTAAATTAAGAAAAATAAGCAGAGAAACAAGGATTAAAATAAAGCCGAGAATTCCGTTTGAGGTAATGAGTGAAAGCCGGTTGCGGATATCAATGGATTCATCATCAAGTGAAGATACTTCTATGGAAACATTTGCCAGATTATTTACTTTAAAATTATCAATGACTTTGTTCACAGCTTTCAAGGTTTCTAAAATCCCATACGAGCTGTTTTTAACCACGCTTAAAATAATGCCTTCATGCCCGTTGATCTTGGAAACTGTGCTATTCTTTTCATATCCATCGATAACATCAGCCACCTCGCTCAAGCGCACAACCTGGCCTTCAAATCCTCCCTGAATCACAAGATTTTTTAATTTATCCACTGAATTTAATTCTGATAAAATAGTTACCTTGGGCTCATTTTGAGTCTCAATTGTCCCCGCCGGCTGCCGCACATGATTATTTTCTATCTCTCTCATCACGGTATTAAACGGGATTTCATACTTGATAAGTTTTTCAGGAGATGCTTTTACCTGGAGTTCCTCCTGTAAATAGCCGCGCCTGTTCACACTATTTACCTCCGGCAAATTTAGTAATTGATTTTCCAAAGCAAAGGAATATTTTTGCAGCCTGCGCCTTGATTTAAAATCAAGCAAATGAACATCTTTATCAATAAACGCAATATCTAAGATTGCTTTCTTGGATGTTTCAAACACTCTAACTCTCGGATCATCAATGACATCAGATGGTAAATCAACATCTAATACAGCACTTCTAATTTCCGTAATCGCCTCATCAATATCAGGATAGTTTTGTTCAAGCTCTATCCTAACATCGGATTGCCCAACGCTTGAAGTACTTGTAACCCGGCCGACACCATCTAATCCGCGCACTGCCTCTTCAATAGGCTTGGTCACAAAATATTCCACATCCTCAGCCGGAGCGCCCGCGTATCGCACATAAACACGCACTGTGTCAAAGGTGATATCCGGCAATTCTTCCTTATTCGTATTCTGCCAGGCGAATATTCCGCCGACAAAAACTACCAGCAGAATAAGATTAGTCAGAAAATGCCGTTTTACAAAATATTGGATGATTTTTTCAAGCACTGTAATATACCCCTATTTATATTGTCATTTGACAAAGTCAATTTTACCACAAAAATAAGTTATCTGTATATTTTTTATAAACTGCAGAAAAATCCCGGAACAGGGGGTTAAATGGAATTATTGATCAATACATAGCAGGGGATTGCGGACTGTGTTTTCAGTGCTGCGCATATCTTATGCAACAAGCAGAAATGTCTATATCCAATGTTGACGCTGCTTTTCTTGGTTCATTCTTAAATAATGTGAATAATTTAACATAACTGTTTATTTTATATAGATAAACGTCAAAAAGCAAAGCAGCAAGAATATATCAAGCTCTCGGATGAACTTGCCCGCAAGCATCACCGGCAACAAATCTTCAAGCAGGCAAAACAAGCTGCCGAGAAAAAAGTCAAACAGCAGGAAGTTAAGTTAAAGAGCCTGCCTAAAAATGCTGATGATTCAGCAAAGATAGAAGAGGAGAACAAACTAGACGAAGCACGAAAACCCTTTAAAAAAGCAGCCCAGTTTAAAAACAAAGCCGCGAATGATTTGCAAACTATGCAAAAAGAAACCAATCAGTTAAACAAAGAGTTGACAAAAAAGAAGATCAGCGCAGGAAATTTATTCGGGAATTTGGGAAAAAATAATATTTTTTATTCCCTTTCCCAATAAAAAAAGGGAATTTGTTTATTGTTGATTATTACTCGACAAGTTACAACTAGAAACCTAAAAAAAAAGGAGAAAATATTTAGCATAAAAGCATACCCCTTATACTCAAACATTATCTCTTACTTGCCCCAACAACGACAAATCCTGCTTGTCCGAAACCTTTTTGCGGTTCTTCTAAGGCAGTTATAGCATCAGGACTTTTCGATATTGTTTGAAAGTAAGACATATTATGAAATCCCACCCGATCAAGTAATTCAGTCAGCTCGGATACAGAAAAAAATCGCGCGTTCTTATAGAATACGCTTATTTTCTCCTGATAAAATTTCCCCAGAAAACTGTCCTTATCCACAATGCCTATTATTATCCTGCCCTTTTCTTTTAATACCCTATGCGCCTGCTTCAAAACCTCCGGCGGATCTTGGACAAAACACAAAGCAATAACAATAAGCACATAATCAAAGATCTCTTCCTTATAGGGCAGACACTCTCCTGTACCAACACAAGCATCAATGCCTCTTTGCCTGGCAATCTCAACCATTGCCTCAGCAGGATCAATTCCCGTTGAAATATTCAAGGCAGAAGCAAACCTCCCCGTGCCCACCCCGATCTCAAGCCCATTGCCTTTTTTAGGCAATAGTTTTTTCACAGCCTCTAGTTCCGACAAAAACGCTTTAGGATGTTTATCATACCAGGCATCATATTTTTTATAATATTCATTAAAGATATTCTGCATATCTGCCTTATTTTGATTTATCAAAATTCCTGTCCAGATATGTTAAGAGCTCAATAACCTTATCGCTGATCTTCTGCAATATAACTAGCCCTGCTTCAGCTTCAGATGCCTTGCCGGAATTTTTAGCAACAATAATCTGCTTGACCTGTTTATGCATCTGACAGTGAATTCCTTCGAGTTCCCTTATTTCAGGAATATGGCTGTATTGGCTTCGGCCTTCCTCAGACAGCCACTTGCCTAAGAAGCACCGCTCGCAAGAGACTGCCTGCTCTTCACTGATACATTCTCCGCCGTCAAGAAAACATCTCAAGCGGACATTCCAGACAATATGCTCTGTTAACTGATTCATAAAATCAATCGGTCTGCCCATATGAACAACACTCCTTCCTAGTATAAGTTAGGTCACAAGTCAAGATTGCCCAGCCATCCGTCAAAAAATCTTTTCAAGTGTTCATATTCTTCTTCTGACATTAAATTTCTCTTCACGTCTTTTTCTTTAAAGGAATATTTATATCCGGCGCAATAGGAAAAGAGTATGTCTTTTGCACTAGAAATCTGCTTAAATCTTTCTTCGCATGCTTTCTTGTTTTTCTTTTTACACTTATCCGGATGGTACTTTAGCGCAAGCTTACGGTAAACACCTGTTATGTGTTCCATTGTCGCGAATTCTCCCAGGCCAAGAATTTTACGAGCTGCATCTATTTGTTTAAAGTCAGCCATTTTACTCCCCCGACTTTACATCAGGACGCACTGTCACTTTAGATACTATGGAATTGGATATAAGACAATTCTCCTCAGCTCGGACAAGAAGCTCCTGAGCTTTACTAATCTGATCCTGGGTTTTGACACTTATGCTCACGCTTAAAGTAATCCGCGAAAACATGAATTTATCATCCACTTTTTCCAGTATTCCATCAGCATCGCTTTTATAAGAAAGCAGTTCAACCCCCTCTTTTTCAGCAAAAAATAAGAAAGTTGTCATCACGCAGATATTAACCGAGGAAACAAACAAATCTTCCGGAGTCCAAATCCCGGCATGGCCGCGAAATTCAACAGGTGTTGCTACTTCAAAAGCCGGTTTATCTGAACAGCTAAGCATGCCTTTTTTTTGTTCTTTCCACTCTACTGTTGTTTTGTAGTTGAACTTTTTGCTTTTTGCCCCTACCATTTTACCCGCCCCGCTGTTTATGATTAATAGCTTCTCCTTACCCCCGCGCAGAATATCTCATCAATTAAAAGCCGCAACTCCCGGCAGAACAACTGCCGCCAAGATCACATGAACTGCTGCCACTATTACCCACGCTAAAAGCCGAGAATATTCTTTCGATGTTGTTACTTGCGCATTTTACACATTTAAGCTCTGTTTTTTCCGCGTTCACGCCGACCATTAACTCAAATTTTTCTTTACAATCTTTGCAAACATATGTATATATTGGCATAAAAATCTCCTCAAATATACGGTTTGATCATTTTCTCAATACCGGGTTTCGGCAGCGCCCCCACAGTTTGCTCCAAAACTTCACCGTTCTTAAAAACCGCAAGAGTAGGAATACTCATGACATTGTATTTAACAGCCGTCTGGTTGGCTTCATCTACATTCACTTTGCATACCTTTAGCTTCCCGGCATATTCTGTGGCAATCTCTTCGACCACAGGCCCAACCATCCGGCACGGCCCGCACCAAGGAGCCCAGAAATCAACAAAAACCGGTAATTCCGATTGCAGCACTTCCTGTTCAAAATTAGCATCATTTACTTTTACTTCCATTTCTTTTCCCTCCTTTAATGAGTCCGCCTAGGCGGACGAATTAACCCCCGCCGCCCTGTGGCGGGGTAAATACATTACTTTTGAATTAAACCCTCCTGTTCCGATGCTTTTAATCCCGTCCGTTTTTGAGGGATGCTCCCTTTTAAATTAATTTGTTCTTCTTTAAATTACTGAATATCTCCTGTATCATCACTTCATTTTTTAAAAAATAGCATTTCATCTTACCATTTTGCCGGCTATCAACGATACCATTCAGCTTTAATATCGATAGATGCTGTGATATATTCGGCTGATTTACCTTCACCAGCTCTTTAATATCATTAACACATTTCCTTCCTGATGCCAGCTCACTAATAATCATCAATCTTGTTGGGTGCGAAAGCACTTTTAACAATGCCGCCGCCTTCACATACTTACCCTTGATTTTTACCATAAGCTCTCTCCTTTTCACATAATCATATTCGAATATCTTTATATCATACAAATAAATCACTGTCAAGAATAGCCTTATTTTTTAGGATGTTTTGGCAGGCACGGCAAGTCGCATTGGCATCGCCCGTAGACAAATAATCATACAAGCGCGCGAACTAAGCACTTACCTTGTAATAAATTTTGTTATCATTCTCTTTGCGACAAAATACTTTTTAGTAAACTTTTTTGCTAATACCTCATCATAGGCTTTGCAGGAAAATATATTGATATATGCCGTGCCCCAAAAATCAGAAAAATGCCCGGTAATAGATGACGTTTCAATTAATTGTACCAATGAATACCCTTTGGTGTATTCAGCCCTTTCGCCAAAATAAGGCAGGAGAATTTTTCCATATTTTTTCATTTTAATAAGCTCACACAATTCATCAACGTACTTTTTTAATTTCGACTTGGAAGTAATAATATTTTTATCGCATTGTTCAAGATTAATTATCAATTCATACCCGAAATGTTTTCTCACCATTTTCTTCCTCATATTTTAAAACTGCTTTTAAATATTTTATACATCTGCCGCAAGCTTTATGCCTGCAATAAATAATCTGCAATGGCCCGGTACAAAGTGCTTACTGCTAAAATCGTACAATGGTTATGTGACTCAGGCAATCCCCTCAAGATATCCTTGACCTGCTTTGCGGAAATACCCAAAACATTTTCAACTTTTCTGCCTTTAGCTAAACGTGCCGTTATTTCACCACAAGCTATTGTTGACTCGCAGCCATTTGTATAAAATTTAATATCTTGAACCCTGCCATCTTGAATATTGAGATAGAATTCCATCTCATCCCCGCAAACCCCCTTCAGAACTGCCGAGCAATCCGGCGCGTTCATTCTTCCAAAATATTGCGGATTAGCTACTAATACCTTCAGCTCTTTTGGTAAAGAACTCAAAGTGTCTTTCATAACAATATTCCTTCCCTCCATTTACTCGCAATTAGTCCTGTCTTTTTCCTTAAAACCAATTTTCCCCTTCTATCTTCAAAAAAAACATAACATTACTAAAAATCCACCGTCTCCCCTGCTTTTAGCGTGATAAAATTATCGCCGTATTCTTTACGAAAAATCATCTCCGCTTTCTTTCCGCTGCAATGAGTTGGCCCGGCTTTTTTAACTTTCATGCTCTGAAAGACATCAACGATACCTTCTATCATGATTTCATCTTCATTTTTAAGATGGAACCCGCCGAGTATCGCATAAACTTCCTGAGGGGGAAACGCAGCCTTGACTTTTCTCAATATTTTAAGAATTCCAGGATGAGCGCATCCTGTTATTATGCTCATACCGTTTTTCGTGTTTATAATGAGCGCCTGCTCAGGCATGTCTTTATTATTATATGTCCCGGGAATTTCTCCTGTTACAAATATGTCTTGCGCAATTGCCGAAATCTCCTTTAGTTCAATTAAAACTCCCTGCGCTTTCTTGACCTTTTGTTTGAACTGCTCACTAAAATTGGGACAGGCATAGACCTCCATCCCCTTTCTTTTTTCCAGTAATTTCCATAACCCTCCTGTATGGTCCCAATGGTCATGAGAAATAACCACTTTTTTTATTTTAGCAATATCGATATCCATTTTTGCCAAATTATTGAACAAATATGAGCCCTTTTCTCCCGTATCAAATAAGATCTCATTATTCACCAAGCAGGAGAAACCCCAGCCTGTTGACAAATGTTCACATACAGCCTCGCTATTAAAAATTATTCTTACTTTCATTATTGAAAAAACACTCCATCTCCAGGATATATAAATATTTTATATTTTAAAATTATTTAATTTGAATTTTAATTTTTCTAAAACGCTCATTGAATTAACAATAGTCCTGCCTTTTAAATGATCAATTTCATGCTGCAGGACTCTGGCCAATAAACCTTCCGTTTTTATGTGAATCACCCTGCCATGCTCATCTAAACCTTTTACAACTATTTTATATGGCCTTTTTATATTAACCATCACATTCGGTACACTCAAACAGCCTTCCTTCATGCTATCCAAACCGCTGCTATCCATAATCTTTGGATTAGCCAGCTTAATAATACGTTCTTTAACCTCAACCACAATCAGCCTCTTAGATATTCCAACCTGCGGAGCCGCCAATCCAATTCCGTGAAAGTGTTTCATCGTAAAGAGCATTTCATCAAAAAACTTCTTTTCCTTCTCCGCGATATGTTTCACCTCTGCGCACTCTTTACGAAGAACTGCCTCAGGATACTGTTTAATTTCTAATGCCACCATATTATTCAGCATTTCATTTTAATCGTTTATTATTATGCAGCAAAATCAAGTCGCCTACTTTGCACTTTGCCTCTCTCGCGATAACCGGACATTTGGCCATGAATAAAAAAAATATCGGCTCCTTTCTTCCTGATAATGCTTCGAAATTCCCCTGCCCCTTACTAATGATCATGTCCGCCTTTTTATATACTTCTAAAAACTTTTCAGAGCAAAGAGAAAGAACCGTGCCCGGAGCGTCTGAACCACTGGACATAACTTCTACTATCTTATCAATGCCGCAGACAACCGCGTCTTTTATCAAAGCGTCATTTATTACCGGTTTATCCTTAACCGCGTATATGATTTTTTTGCCCTTATATGTCTTTAATATCTGCTCGATCAGAACACGGTCAAAAACTGTTTCTCCGGCATTATCAGCTAAATAAAGGATATTTTGCGCTTTCCGCGCCTGACTGGAAAACTCTTTAAAATTAAAAATTCCTTTTCTTTCTTGTTTAATTGTTTGATGTTCTTCTTTGAGTAATCTATCCAGCTCTTTATTCACGTCAAGATGATTTTTTGCCCCATAATCAATAATATTCCCAAGTATAGCTATTTCGGCAGCTGTTAACAATTTGTTTCGGGAAGAGGCAACCTTGTTTTTTAATTTATCATAAATACGCAATCCCACATTATTGCTTTTTTGTTTTATCCGCGCGTACAAATCAGGATCTTTAGTATTATTTTGTAAAATTTTATTTACAACCCTGGCGATCTCAGGAGGAGAAACAGATAATCTCAGTTGCGGCAAAGCCGCGCATAGTTCATTAATAATTTTTTTCTGTTTTTTTCCGCTAAAACCTGCCATCCGCCCTGCTTCAATAGCCTGCCTAAAAAAACAAGGAATACAATCTAAATACGTTTTCATTGAATGATCCTGTTCTTCTCATCGACCGCGACGATCTCCGGTTTTATTCCTGAGACATCCTCACCGGAAACAAATACATAAGAAATAATACACAGCTTGTCTTTTATCTCACCTAAACGGGAAGCAGGACCATACAATGAAATGATCCCGGAGTTTTCTTCCTCCTCAATAATATAAGTCTCAAATCTCTGCCCGTTATTAAAATTTAGGACCTGGACCTTTTCCCCGGCAAGCATACCGCTCTTTACCAGTATTGCCTTATCAATGCCTATGCTTCCTTTATAGTTTAAATTTTTGGCCGTAATTACCGCCCCCTGAATCTTTGATTTAAACATCTCTCTGAAAATTGCCATCTCTTAAATCTTGCCCCTTCTTATTAGAGTATCTTTATCGCTAATCGCCTTTATATGCTTTTTTTCCGCTTTATACACCGAGACACAATGAAGACCCGTAAAGTAACTTTCGATCTCCTTTAGCTCTACCTCAGACAATGGTTTCTCTTTACAAGGCCTCAGCGGTGTATTGATCTGCACTTCATCCGGAGAGATCTCTCTGGTGAGGCGGGCGATCATTGGCGCGGATTCTTTATTTTGAGCAACAAACATACATTGTAATGCCATCTTACCCTTAAAAGCCGACTTAAAGCTTTTTATGCCGGAAATAATATTTTCAAGATTAATACCTTCCGCTGGACAGCTGATCTTTTTTAAAATATCCTGTGTCGGAGCATCAAGCTTAGCAACCACCAGGTCAGCATGCATTAGGTCATCGCGCACATCCTGCCGATAAAACAAAGAAGCATTGGATATTACCGCGATTTTCTCCTTGCAAACTTTTTTCACAGCCAAGATTATCTTGCCTAAATTTTTTGCTAATGTCGGCTCTCCCGCTCCGGCAAAAGTTATATAATCTATTGTTAAAGAAGGCAATGAATTAAGCTCCTCAATAATATCCTTACACTTGATAAAAACCCGCCGCTCATCCGTCAAAAGGCAGGTTTTGCCGATCTGGCAATAAACACAGTCAAAACTGCATACTTTTTCCCTGGTTGAAACAGGATCTATCCCCAAAGAATATCCCAGTCTCCATGATGGCACCGGGCCATAAATATATTTATATTTTTTCCCATTCATTTTTTTATTTCTTCTACGATCTTTTCTATTATCCCCTTCATGGACTGCACCGCTGGAGCGCCGCCATCTGAGGTGATAAACGGCGTACCTAGATCACCTTGACTGACAATTTCCGGTTGCAAAGGAATCTTGCCCAAAAAGGAAATGTTCAAATCAACCGCAGCTTTCTTCCCGCCGCCTTCGCCGAATAATTTTATTTCCTTAGCGCAATGCGGACAAGTAAAACCGCTCATATTTTCTATAATCCCAATAAACGGAATTTTTAGTTCTTTGGCAAATAAAACACTTTTCCTCGCATCTAGTATGGCCACATCCTGAGGAGTAGTAACAATGACCGCGCCGCTGACATCACCCATAAGCTGACAAACACTTAATGGCTCGTCGCCTGTACCGGGAGAAGAATCCACAATTAAATAATCCAGATCCCCCCAGTTCACATCCGCTAGAAATTGTTTTATAGTTATCATTTTGAGCGGACCGCGCCATATAATCGGCTGGTCTTTATCTTCCATAATAAATGCCAAGCTTACAGCTTTTAAACCGCGAAACACTTCAATCGGCTCAATGCCAAGGGCCGACTTCGTCATTCTTCTCTGTTCAACCCCAAGCATCTTAGCAATATTGGGCCCATGAATATCAACATCCAGAATCCCTACTGTGTTTCCCTGAGCGGCCAAACTGGCCGCGATATTAACAGCCACGGTTGTCTTACCAACACCGCCTTTACCACTCATTACAACAAGTTTATGTTTTATCCTAAGCATATTTTGCTTTAAGCGTTTATCTTGCTCTATCTTTTCTATTTCATTTGTATTTTGCATAATAAAATATCCTCGCTAATTTACAAAAATCCCGAATAATTTTCTGGGGATACCAACTGCCAAGGTCTCTCGACGCATATCCGCATAATGTCGAGAATCACTACAGCCAAAGGAAAGATTGATGTCCTGCTTTAAGTAAGTTCTTACCGCTATACCTCCGCAAATAGACATCATCGGGGATAAGGACATTTTTAAGTTTCGCCCTGTGCTGTTATAATACATCTTGATTATCTCCATAACTTCCTCGGCTGGCATATATGAAAGCACCATATCAGGAACACCTTCAGTATTTAGGCCTATATATTCAATAGTCTCTTTTAGCCCAACAGTTTGAGCAAACATTGCTTCTGAAATATTAGCTTGCCCTTTTCTCTTGCTATTGCATTTTGTCAATAGCTGATTCTTAGAACCATTATTCCAGCCAAACGCATATTGCGCACCGGCGCAGGACATGCTTTTTCTATTCAGAAGAACAGGATTAAGCAAGGCCTTATGAGTAGCCTCACAAAATCTTATATTCCTAGCAGGCTTTATGCCTTGATGCGAAGGTTTATCTTTATAAAATTTCACTTTTATCCAATGGCTCCTAAACTTATCCGAAAAACGCCAATTAATATCGTGCATCTTATCCTCCTTTAACCCCTTAAGTCCTTTTTCATTTTCTCCCAAATAGCAATAATCGCTTCCTTGGCAGAAGAATCTTCATACTCAATTATAGTCTTCCCTTCCACCATCGCTTGCACTACTGATTTATCAAACATGATCTTTCCTACACATTCGACATTATTTTCACAGCAATACTTTTCTATTTCCTCTGACATCTGGGTATTTAAATCATATTTATTGATTACTAGCTTTACCGGCACACTAAAATGCCTTGCTACTTCTATAACTCGGGAAGCATCATGCAAGCCTGAAAGCGTAGGCTCTGTAACCACCAAGGCACAGTCTATCCCGGATAAAGAAGCAATCACCGGACAGCCTATGCCTGGAGCGCCGTCTATAATCACCCACTCACTGCCATTGCTTTCAGCCAGCTCTTTAGCCTTTTTACGCACCAGAGCAACAAGTTTTCCGGAATTTTCTTCTGCTATGCCCAGCTTAGCATGCACCATCGGGCCAAACCTTGTATCTGAAACAAACCAGTCTCCGGAAAGGTTCTCCTGCATAATTATCGCTTTTTGCGGGCAGACAAAACTGCAAAAACCGCAGCCCTCACAAGCTATAGGATCAACTATATATTCTTCTGTAATTGCCTCAAAGCGGCACGCGCTAATACATTTTCCGCACTGTCGGCACAAATTCTGATCGATCCAGGCTGTTTTACCGCTTCTGAATTCATGAGACTCTTTAACCGTTGGAGACAATAAAAGATGCAAATCCGCAGCATCAACATCGCAATCCGCCATGACTTTATTTTGCGCCAGTGCCGCTAATGCACCGGTCATAACAGTTTTGCCGGTGCCGCCCTTTCCGCTAATTATCACTATCTGCTTCATTTTTTATACTTTCTCCGCGGCATCTTCTGCTGCCAGAACAATAGGATACATTGTAGGCGCGCTGGTCAAACAAGGATGTGTCGCCATTTGCAGTGTTTCAAGATCTGTATAAGAAACCCTTTGCTGCACAGCCATGCCGATAACATTAATCATTTCTCCACAGGATACTCCTCCCGCCACCTGTCCGCCCAGGATAATCCCTGATTTACGGGAAAATATCAACTTCACCTTAACCTTACTGGCTCCCGGCAATGTCCCCGGGTGTTTATCCATACCCTGAGCAAGCCCGCTGACAATTTCAAAACCTTCATTTTTAGCAGTTTGTTCGGTCAACCCAACAGATCCTAATGCCAGATTATCTATATAAGTCGAATAAATCGCGATAGTACCTTTATTCTCACGCACAACTTTTAATTGATAAAGGTTGGCTCCCGCGATTCTTGCCTCTGCCGTAGCTGTAGAAGCAAGCATTACAGGAGTGTGTTTGCGTGTATAAAAATCTCTTTTGCCCGCGCAGTCTCCAACTGCAAAAATATCAGGATCTGATGTCCGCATATACTCATCAACCCATATCCCTTTACCCCGTCCGAGATCTATCCCGGACTGAACTGCCAGCTGCACATTAGAAACCGCTCCCACGCCTAAAATAACACTGTCTACTTCTATCTCTTTGCCGTCGGCAAAACAAACTTTTTCGACTTTTTTTTCTCCTTTTATCTCCTTAACCTGAGTATTAGTGAAAACATTTACTCCGTGGGATTTTAGTTTTTCCTCTGCAAGCTCGGAAAACTCCAAATCAAAGGAATTCATCAAAAGATTCTTAAACATCTCCACTAAATAGACATTAACTCCATCAAGCTTTGAGATCTCATCAGCAAATTCAACCCCGATAAAACCGCCGCCGACAATCAAAACATTCTTCGCTTTTTTAATCTTTTCCACAGCCTTTTTCAAATAGTCCATATCCTTGTATATAGGATAAACACCCTCTTTATCTATACCGGTAATCGGCGGCTTAATCGGAGAAGATCCAACCGCAAGGATCAATTTTTCATAGCTGTATTTCTCCTGGCTTTCCCCCGTGACTTCCTTGGCCGCGCGGTCTATTGATATTGCTTTATCTATAACAAGTTCAATATTATTTTTTTCAAGCGCCGCATTTCCCAATTTATTTTCATCAGGATTTTTCAAGCTAGCAAACATATACGGTATACCGCAAGGAATAGCCCCGTTAGCGAGATCCTTCATAAGCATGATCTTTTTATCCGGATAGCATCTTTTTGCAGTTACCGCGCTGATTATGCCCGCCGGCCCACCCCCAAGAACAAGAACATCTGCTGCTTTACTCATAAACTCCTCCTATTTTAATTTGGTTTCCTTAATGTCTTCAAATAATTGTAAAAACTTATTTCTATATTCCGGAATTTTTTCTACAATAGATATTCCCCGCGCATATGCCTGGGCTATTTTTTTTTGAAAAGGAATACGCATTAATACCGAAATATTTTCCTTCGCGCAATATTCCTCTGTTTTATTGTCTCCTAGATCCGAGCGGTTAATCACTACACCAAAAGGAATTTTGAGCTTTCTTACAACTTCAACTGCCAAAACTAAATCATTAAGACCAAAAGGAGTAGGCTCAGTGACTAGAAGACAGAAATCACTGCCTTTCATCGATGATACCACCGGACACGAAGTGCCGGGCGGCGCATCAATAATTACTGTCTTGTTTGGATCGATATAGTCTTTTACTTTGCGGATTACCGGCGGAGCCATAGCCTCGCCAACATTAAGTTTACCGTGAACGAATTGAATGGAGCCACAATAGCCGGCCTCTATAATACCTATCTCTTTGTTCACCTCCGTAATCGCCTGATGCGGACAAAAAAAACTGCACGCACCACATCCATGACAAAGATTAGTAAATACTAAAATACTGCCTTTGCGATTTTGCTGCGGTGGAACAACAGCAAACGCGTTGTAAGCGCAGACCTCTCTGCACTTGCCGCAATAAGTACACTTCTTTTCATCAATCTCAGGCACAGGAATAAATACTTTCTGCACTTTTTCTATGCAAGGCTTTAAAAAAATATGCGCGTTAGGCTCCTCAACATCACAATCAAGAAGCTGAACATTATTAAGAGATAAAGCCAAGTTAACCGCAAGCGTTGTCTTACCGGTACCGCCTTTGCCGCTGGCCACTGCTATAATCATATTATTTTATTGCTCCTTTCGACTGGCAATGATTAAGTCCTGAACGAAATTTTCCTCTCTAAAAACAGCAAATCCTCTATTCGAAAAAAAAACCTGTGCCGCACTTAGATCGTTTTGAAAACAATCATGTTTTCTGCCCTCAAGCGTATGGCATTTATTGATAATGTTCATTCCCGCCTTACTAAAATCACTCAGGATTATCCTGCCTGCAGGCTTAAGAACTCGAATCATTTCTTTAAGTACCCTGTGAGAATCCTTTAGGTGATGATATACATGAATGCAAAAGATAAAATCAAAGCTTTTATCTGGAAAACTTAAACAGCACGCGTCTTCTATTTTAAAATTAGCAAAATTTTGCAATCTATAGTAAGCAAGGGTTAACCTAGCAATATCCTGGCCTTCCTTGTCTATATCAATCGTCGTAAATCGATATCCATTTTTAGCTAACATCAGCGAAAAGTGTCCTTTTCCAGTACCAACTTCTAAAATATTTCCCTTAAGTGGTAATGTTTTTTTGAGGACAAACTCTCTTTCTTTAAGCTGATCAAGCCCTAATTTTTTATAAAACTCAATTCTCTCTAGAAATATTTTATTATTATCTATTATGTCAGTTTTCACTATTTTAAACTTTATTCTCTGTTCATAAACGTTCCGCAGTCAGGGCATTTAACTGAAGTGCACGGCTTCGCCGGATGATGCGCTGCCTTAGCTCCGCAATTCGGACACAAACAATACCCGCCTGGCCCTCTGCCTTGAATTTGAAAATCAACACCACTGACTATTTTTCCTTGACCTTTGCCCAAACCTCGTCCTGTTCCCGGACCCTTGCCTGAGGGGCCTGTTCCATCTCCTCTTGGCATATCACACCTCCTGATTCTTATAAAGCAATCGCCTCTTGCGGACACTGGGCTATGCAATTTTCACAATCAATACACTTTTGATCAACTACAGCTTTTCTATTTTTAATCTCTATTGCTTGTACCGGACAAGCCTCAATACAATTACCGCATCCAGTACATTTATCGTTATCTATTGTGACAGACATTTTTCTTCTCCATTTTCAACTTGTTCCAAAATGAGAATCCACGCTGGGACCTTTAGTTGTTTGAAATCCATTGCTTTTATACTTTTCAATAGCATCTTTTATCTTGCCTGAAACCCCGGTGATCACCTCAACTCCGACTGCTTTTAAGGTCGAAAAGGCATTAGGCCCGACATTACCTGTGAGAATAGTGCTGACTTGTTTTTTCGCAATTAATTGCCCTGACTGTATGCCTGCGCCGCCTGAACTGTCAATATTAGGATTACTCACAGCTTCAAATTCTAATGTCTCAGTATCGACAATTATAAAATATTGACAACGTCCAAACCGAGGGTCAACATCCGCATCTAAATTATCTCCTTGTGCAGTAATACAAATCTTCATAGACTTCTCTCCTCTTCATGCTCACAATCATCTTCATTAGGATGGTCACAAGCTGTTTTATCAACACCATACCCTTTACCAGCACCTGGATTGCAAAGGCTTTCTCCGCCTTCTAATTTTCCCTGTTTTAATTTTTCAATCACATCATCTATGGTCCCGCTAATGCCAAGAATAGTTTTTATTTTAAATTCATTAAAAAAACCTATTGCCCTCATACCCATTCCGCCGGAAATAATATAATTAGCTCCCTGTTCATTTAAAAACTGAGGTATGCGTCCAGGCTCATGCCCTGGATTTTCAACAATTGACCTAGAAACTACATTATCGCCATCCATCTCCAACATTGTATAAGACGGACATCTGCCAAAATGTTCCGCGACAACATTACCATCGGTTGATATAGCTATTTTCAATTTTTACCTCCTTTAATAATATAACGATAGGCAGGGTAAAAATACCGTTCCTCCCCGCCTATCACTTCGTTAAATTTGCAGCCTTATTCTGCTGCTCCGGAATCCAATTCTTCAATGCGTTTGCTTATAGCGTTAACCTCACTTTGCATAGCCTGCAGCTGGCCTTTCAGCATAGCTGCCTCTTGCTGTGAAGTTATAGCCGGCATATTATAGGAATAATCAACAGCATTTCCTCTAAAGCCAAACCCGCGTCCAAAACCGCGTCCAAAACCGCGCCCGCCAAATCCTCTGCCTGCACCTGCAGGCTGCGCACAATTACCTCTTCCTCCGCCTGTCATTGCTCCTTCTCCTCTTGGGCCTGTTCCGTTAAAACCTGGCATATCACTCACCTCCTCGATTTGTCCGCCTAGGCGGACAAATTGATCTCAAACCCTTTTAGGGGGAGAGATCTTTGATTAAATACCGCCACTTGTTTTGCCCTTGCAAAACTAGCAGGATATTACCATATCCTCTGTTTAATGAAAACCATTTTCATTAAATAAGTAAAATTTTTTAGTTCCCTTTTTGACATACCGAACAAATTCCGTAGAACTGAATAATATGACTCGTTATATCAAATCCGTATTTTTTAGACAATCCCTTTTCTGTTGTTTTAAGCAGCTCAATTTCTTCATTGATAAATTCCGTATAATCAATTATCCGCATGCATTTCGTGCAAACAAGATGATGATGGTGATGGCTTTTTTTAGATCCCTCCACAAGTTCATATCGGGCTCTTCCGTCGCCAAAATCAAATTTAAAGACCAGTCCCATATTAACAAGTATTTCTAGCGTCCTATAAATAGTTGTAAGCCCAACTGCCGGATTAGCCGGATGCACTTTGTTATAAACATCTTCAGCACTTAAATGCTTTTCCGCAATCATTAAAACACCTAAAATAGCTTCTCTGCCTGCGGTTATTCTGTATCCGCATCCTCTAAATCGCCCATGCCACCATACCGGGCCTGCTCCATCACGTCTTGGCATATTACTTCTCCTTATTGGAAACCATTCCCAATAATAAGTATACCTCGTTTTCTACATCATGTCAAGCTTTTCCACAATTCCCCAACTCCTAGATAGAAAACACTTTTCCTTTGCTTATCAACCAGATGGGGAAATTGTATTTGCGGATTTTA
>JAGLQQ010000065.1 GCA_023136735.1 Candidatus Omnitrophota bacterium
TGCTATTCCTACCCCTGTTTTCCCTCCTATAATTCCATTGAGGAGTTAGGATAGTAATAAAACTATGCTTTAGCCCAAACTCTTTTTTTTACATCGTTAAGAGTCTCGGTTTTGGTTGGAAAAGCATCCAAGATAATTTCATCGGGTTCAAACCAAAGCTTGATCTCCCTCTCTGCTTCTATTGCATCAGAAGACGCGTGGATAACATTTTCATAAATGCCTTTTGAGGTTATCCGCCCATATGCCCCGCGAATTGATGTCGGCTCAGCTTCTTCAGGATTAGTCGCCCCTGCAAGTGCGCGCACCTTATTGATAGCGTCCTCCCCCCAATAAACCATAGCCATGACTTTTCTTCTATCATGCAGCTGTCCCTGCAGATAAGTTATAAGTTCATCAAAAAAAGGCTTATCTGCCAGATGCTGATAATGCGCCTTAGCAAGCTCAGGGCTAACGCGTACAATTTTTGCCGCTACGATTTCCAACTTAGTCTCTGACATGCGGGTAAGGATATTCCCCGTCAAGGACTTTACCAGCCCGTCCGGCTTGATTAAAATTAATGAATTTTGGTTCATGAAAATCCCTCCGATAATTTCTGCAGCATGATTTTTAATTTTTGTGTTGCTATTTATTTTCGGAAAACTTCAAGGATTCGCTCAAGATCGTTCAAAGAGTAATATTCTATCTGAATCCTTCCCTTCTTTTTACCGTGAAATAGAGACACCTTTGTCCCTAGTACCTGACGCAGCTCTTCCTCCAGTTTTAACACATGCTGATCTTTATTACTGTGTCCTTTTTTTGACTTGCTCTTTGTTGACGCCGCTGCTATTGCCTCGGCCTCTCGCACAGAGAGGCCCTTTAGAACAATCTGCTCACAAAGCGCAATCTGGGCAGACACAAACTGCAGACTCATGATCGCTTTTGCGTGTCCAAACGACAACTGCCCCTTAAACAATCCGTCTTTGATTTCTTTAGGCAAACCAAGCAGTCTAAGCATGTTTGCGACTGTTGCCCTGCTTTTACCCACGGATTGAGCAACTTGTTCTTGCGTAAAGTCAAAATCCTGTATAAGATTTTCATAGGCCTGCGCTTCTTCAACGGGGTTCAGATCATCCCGCTGAATATTTTCAATGATTGAAAGTTCTAACATTTCCTGATCATTGACATCTTTAATGATAACAGGAATTTTTGTATGATTGAGAATCTTTACAGCACGCAGTCTCCGTTCTCCAGCAATAAGCTCATAACTTCCGTCGTCGCTTTTGCGTACTGCCACCGGCTGCACAATGCCCTTCTCCTTTATAGAGGCCGCAAGCTCCTGCAATTTGTCTTCTTTAAAATTAAGACGAGGCTGATAGCGATTCGGCTTTATCATTTGCGGATCAACGAAACTAACGCCTGAATCTACAACTCTTGGTTCAGGCGAAATCAAAGCACCTAAGCCCTTTCCCAACACCTTTCTTTCCATTTTCCAGACCTCCTTAGTAACTCGTCTATCGTTTATCGGTGACGATACCCGTAACCGTAATTATCTCGTCTATCGTCTTTCCACTCGTAATTCATAATTC
>JAGLQQ010000066.1 GCA_023136735.1 Candidatus Omnitrophota bacterium
AATTCGTAATTCGTAACTCATAATTAGTCACTAATAACTCGTCGTGCGTCTACCGTTTATCGGTGACACCATCATTAATGTCATTTTGAATATCTACTGACGGTCCTTCTTCGTCTGCCATATCAAGCCGGATTACATCAGGCTCCAATGACTTCTGATTATTTAAAAACTCGCCAGCAATTTTCTCATATTTTATAGCACCTATAGAAAATTTATCATACATCATTATTGGTTTTCCAAACCCAGGCGCTTCGCTTAATCGGATAGAACGCGGCACTATTGTCTGAAAAACTCGTTCCTTAAAATATTCCCGCACTTCCTTTATCACTTCTCCTGTCAGCCGCGTTCTAAAATCAGCCATTGTAAGGATCACTCCCTCGATAGAAAGCTTTGGATTAAGGGAGTTGTTTACCAGGTTTATCGTAGATACCAACTGACTTAGGCCCTCCAGAGCATAATACTCGCACTGAAGGGGGATAATAACACTGTCTGCGGCAACTAACGCGTTTAAAGTCAACAATCCCAATGAAGGAGGACAATCAATGAATATAAAATCATATTGGCCTCTAATCGCCCCCAATGCCTTAGTCAACCTATATTCCCTGCTTGGTAGATCAACTAATTCTATCTCCGCTCCCGTAAGAGCAACATGCGATGGAATTACAAACAAATCGTCCATAGGCCCAGCAACCACAGCTTCGGACGCCGAACATAATCCCATAAGAACATCATAGGTCCCAGGACGCTCGGCTTTTTTATCTAAGCCTACTCCGCTGGTTGCATTGGCCTGAGGATCAGCATCTATCAATAATACCTTTTTAGAAGCATCCGCAACATACGCGCTAACATTAATAGCGCTTGTTGTTTTGCCTACTCCACCTTTTTGATTACAAAAAGCAATAATTTTTCCCATATAAAAATTTTCCCTCTTTAAGCACAGATACTATTATTTGCCCTGCTTTTCTTGCTTGCTCTTTAAAATAGCAAATCGACCTGTCTCTGCAACTATTTTATTTGCAAGTACTTCCATCTTTAAAGCCATTTTATTGAAGTCGTCTGTATTTGCATTGCCTTGTTTTTTGCTTTCCTTTGCCTGCAATGTAACGTCAACTAATTGTTCCGCTGCATCACGGCATCTATCCATCGCTGTACGCAATGTTGTAATCGCTCCGTTCAGAGCAGATGCTAAACCACCCAGCTCATCACCAGCACGTAACTTGCTCAAGTCCACAGTTAAATCCCCGTTTTGGATTGAATTTGCCGCATTTTCCATGCGATACAAGGGGCCGGCAATTTTATGTGAGGCAAATATACTCAAAACAAATAACAGGAATGAGCCGATCAGCAACCGTATTACAAGAACCACCGAGACTCTTTCAAATATTTCAGAAAATTCTACTACTATTAAAGAGTTTATCATTGCGGCATTATGCATTTCATCGCCACTATTATATGTTGTGCGAATCTTTTCATAAAACTGCTTGCTTTGAACCTGAGTAGTAAGCTCATCCCAAGTGGTTATATACGTAGTCCAAACCGCAATAAGGCCGATTGCAAACGTTGTTATAAAAATTAAAAAACTAAACCTTACCTGAAAACCTTTGTGAATTAAATAATTCCTGCGCGGAAACTTACCTTGATCAATAGACATCAAACACCTCCATTTATTTGATCATGCGTTTTGTTCGCATTTGTCTTCCCCCCAAACACAGAGCTGATCGCTTTACACAAAATGTTCCACGTGGAACATTTTCGATTATATCTTGCTTTTTTTTTCGATATGCAACAAAACAAGAGCAATGTCACTTGAAGTGATTCCGGAAATTCTCATAGCCTGACCTATTGAACGCGGCTTGATTTCAAGCAGCTTTTCACGAGACTCCTTTTTGAGCCCTTCAATCTTTTCATAAGAAAGCTGAGTTGATATTTCCTTGTTTTCAAGTTTTTTTAAACGTTGAATCAGAACCTTTTCGCGCTGAATATACCCCTCGTACTTTATCTCTATTTCTACCTGCTTCGCAATATCCTCAGTCAGGTTTTTCACTCGAGGATCCAATGCTTTAACGCGATTATAACTCATTCCCGGCTGCTTTAAAATCTTGGCTAGACTTTTATTTGCATGCCTTAATTTTTGCAGGTTTTCAATTTCAAGCTTCACTTCTTTTTGCTTGTTTCTTATTTTATCAATTCTTTGTTTAGAAATCAAGCCAAATTTATAAGCAAACTCTCCCAAGCGC
>JAGLQQ010000067.1 GCA_023136735.1 Candidatus Omnitrophota bacterium
GTGCGGCTTAAAATAAACGGCGCTTTTTTCCTTATTTTCAATACCGCATTGATGCCGGCTACAATACCCTGACAACCTGCCTCTTCATAACCAGTAGTCCCGTTTATTTGCCCCGCGCAATATAAGTTACGGATAGTCTTTAGCTCAAGCGTGGGTTCTAACTGAGTAGGATCAATATAGTCATACTCAATACCATACCCAAAACGCATGATCTGTGCTTTGTCAATCCCTTTGATAGTTTTAAGTATTTTTATTTGCACCCCCTGTGGAAGACTTGTGGATAACCCATTTATATAGATCTCCTTACTGCTCCTGCCCTCAGGCTCTAAAAAGACTTGGTGCTGGTCTTTATCAGGGAATTTTACCACCTTATCTTCAATGGAAGGACAATACCTGACACCCACACCTTTTATCTTACCGCTATAAAGCGGTGAATAGCGTAAATTATCTTTTATTATTTTATGTGTTTTTTTAGTGGTATACCCCAGAAAACAGTCGAGCTGCTTGATCTTTCCTAATGGCCGGTCATAAGAAAAAGGGTTGGGCCTCTTGTCTCCTTTTTGCGGCTCGAAACAAGAAAAGTCTATGGAATCAGCATGAATGCGAGCAGGAGTACCTGTCTTTAGCCGCCCCATTCTCAGCCCAAGCTTATTTAGATTTTTAGGCAATTCTAATGACGCAGCTTCACCCAGCCGCCCCCCACTAATACTGGTGGATCCAATGTGGATAAGTCCATTCAGAAAGGTCCCTGTTGTAATAATCACACTCTTACCCATTACCCTGAGCCCTGAAGTAGTTATAATGCCCTTCACAGCCTTTTTCTCAATGATTAGGCCTATGGCTACCAACTGCATGAGATCTAGACTGCTTTGAGCTTCTATGGCCCTCCTAACAGTCAAGCTGTATGCCCACTTATCTGCTTGAGCTCTGGGGGCCCAAACAGCAGGTCCTTTTTTTGTATTAAGCATGCGGAACTGAATACCTGAATCATCTATAGCCCTAGCCATTTCTCCTCCGAGAGCGCCTATTTCACGAGCAAGATGCCCCTTGCCTGGTCCGCCAAAAGCTGGATTGCAGGACATCTGAGCAACAGTGTCTAGATTAATTGTGGCGAGTAATGTCTTTGCGCCCATTCGACTGGCGGCCAAAGCCGCTTCACTTCCGGCATGGCCTGCGCCTACTACAATTATGTCATAATTTTTGGGAAATTTGGTTTTAGTCATTTTGTTGTTTGGAAGGATTGATATTAAAAATCTTATTAGAATTAAAATGTTCCACGTGGAACATTTTAGGATTAGTCTCCCTGAGAAAGGATCGTAACGCGTATTTTAGCCTTTTTTGCACCTTGCATACCAAATAAGCCCCTCTTGCCTTCAGTTAAAATCTGAATCTTAATGTTCTCTCTCGGAATATTCAACTCAGCAAGAGCAGCCGCTATCGCCTCTTCAACAGTATTAGCCTCAAAGTCTGCATTTAAAACCGGTTCTTTTCCGTCATTCTTATCTGCCATGCCTGTCCTCTTGTATTCTTATTGAAACTGTTTATGCCTCAACTGTAATTTTCTTTGTCAGGTTTTTCTGGATAAAAAATGAAAAGATTGAATTTGTTAGAAAATATAGCACCAGCCCTGCAGGGAAATTATAAAAAATTACTCCCATGAGTAGGGGCATCATCATTGCCATCATCTTTTGCTGTTCGTTTACATGCCCCGTATTCGTAGCTTTTTGCTGGAAGAAAGTAAAAGCCATCATAATTAAGGGCAAAATATTTAAGCTGTCTCCTAAAAGAGGAATCTTCGAGGAAAAAGTCATAATAGCATCTGGCGCGGCAAGATTATTAATCCAAAGAAACCGTGCCCCTCTTAACTCAATAGCTCGCATTAAAACCCCATATAGGGAGAAAAAAATGGGCATTTGAAGTAACATTGGCAAACAGCCTCCTGCCGGGTTTACTTTGTGTTTTTTGTAAAGTTCCATAGTTTCTTTATTGAGCTTTTGCGGGTTGTCTTTATATGAAACGCGTATTTTCTCTATAAGCGGCTGCAATGACTGCATATCTTTCATTGACTTTAAACTTTTAAATGTCAACGGATATAGACAAATATTAATTGTTAATGACAGTCCGATTACTGCAACTCCATAGTTTCTAAAGAGCTTATGTAAAAATCTGAGCAATAACAACATTAAGTCAGACAACCCCGCAAACAGTCCGCTGCCTCTAACCTGCTCAACTTCAAGGCCAAGCTTACTCATTTGCTCGTGATCATTGGGTCCCGCATACAGGACATAATCCAGGCGCACAGTCTCTCGTGCCGGTATTGTAAGGCCTCTTGTACCAATACCAATTACAGTGGGAGCAAAAATCTCATTAGCACCAGGATTGTAACTATATACATAGTCAGCCCTTACAAGCGGAACGGCTATTAGTGAGAAATATCGCAATGTCGCACCGGCAAGCCCTATCTCCCCTTCTATAGTTTTATGCGCAGTATTATTTAGATTTTTCTTTATTGTTTTATTGTCTTTTAAAATAGTTATCTGCTTATTAAAACGCTCATCAACTTTGGCACCGTTTTCAAGGCCTGCTGCGGCAACAATCCGATATTCCAGGATCTGCTGAGCGTTTGAGGTGTTTTCAATTTCGTAGGAAAGCGATATTTTATACATATCAGCGTCTAAGTGCAATTGCTTGCGGATCTTTAGGCCGGAATTATGATTATAGTAAAAGGTGACGGTAGTTTCATCTCTTTCAACATTTTGCAATACAGCTTTATCTGTAAGTCCAGTGTCACTAAAAACACCCAACATCATATCCTGCGTGTCCATTAAAACTGTCGGTGTATTAGTTTTGGGGTCAGGTATTTGCAATAACTTTATACTTTTTATATCAGCGCCGGGACTATTAACTTCAACATCAAAAATGTTGTTATATAAACTGTAAGTTGTTTCTTTGACATAATTTGTGCTTATTAATGACGGCTGCTTCACTTGAATATTATTGTCTATATTCCCTGGCTCAGGCTGTGTTTGAGGCTGGATTTCGGATTGTGCTGGTTCTGGGAAAAATTGAGGAAACACCTTTTTCATAAGCGCGGGATAAAACACAAGCACGCAAATTGTAATCACTATGACTAGAAAAAAATTATTATCGTTCTTCATTAAAATCCTATTCTCTTATTATAAGTTCTTTCTTATTTTATGTGGTACAAGAACCTATTCCCCTTTAAATAACAATGACCCATTATTTATTAAGGAACAGGGTCAAATCCCCCGGGATTTAAATGATTGCACTTAAATATTCTTTTAATTCCTAAGCCAATGCCTTTAAACGCGCCATACTTATTCACGGCTTCTTTAGTATAAGCAGAACAGGTCGGATAAAAACGACATGAACGCATCTTCATCAAGGACAATGTGTTGCGATATAAATCAATAAGAAAAATTACTACTTTTTTCATTTTTTACTTAAATCTATAATTTGATCTTTAAATTTTTCGTAGCTTATAACTTCTGTTTTTTTCTTCAGCACAATGACAATGTCAACACCAACGCCAAAACATTTTTTATTACACTGGAACACACTGCGAATTATTTTCTTTATTTTATTTCTCTGCACAATATTAATACAAAACTTATTCCCAACACTAATTCCAATCCTATTAAACGCTAAGCCGTTTGGCATTTTGTATAACCATATCAAGGCGCTTTTTACTGCCCTTCTCTGTCGATAAACACTTTTAAACTGGTACGAGGTTAATAACCGTTCTTTCTTCGACAATCCACACTGCTTCATATTAAGCCGCGAGGGTTTTTCTGCCTTTTTGCCGTCTTCTTTTAATTATTGCCTGTCCATCCTGCGTCTTCATTCTCGAGCGAAAGCCATGCGTTTTTTTTCTTTTAACATTAGATTTCGTTGTTAGATTTTTCTTCATTTTTTCTCTCTCTTTGTCATTGTTTATGTTAAACAAAAATTATATCATAAAACATATTTTAGTCAATAAAAAATAACAAAAAAACGCTTGAAATATTTTTCCTATTTGCTATAATAGATTTCGCGTCACTTACTACTCGGTGTTAAACCTGTGGATAACTTGTTAAGTAGTAGAGAGTATAACACCGCAAATCACTAAAAACAAATAGATTACATTAACAACTTGCCGTTTATAATTATGTGGATAAGTTAAAAGTGTCTAATTAAATTATGCCAAGTAAAGCAACTCAATTATGGGCTGATGTCTTATCAGCTTTAAAACAAGAAGTTTCTATCCAAAGTTATGAGACCTGGTTGAAACCCACCCAAGGTATTTCTCTAAGCAATGATACTCTTATAGTAGAGGTTCCTAATAAATTTTTTAGAGAGTGGTTGGTTGATCATTACTATGATATTTTAGTTAAAGCGACTGGGCGTATAAGCGGGGAGAAACTCCGCCTTGATTTTACTGTTTCTTCTTCGGCTCCATCGACTTTTATTCCGCAACCGGCGCGCACTTTTTCCCAGGCACAAAAACAAGGTAAGCCGGCGCATAGACCCGATGTTTATCTTAACCCGAAATACACCTTTGATGGTTTTGTCATCGGCCCGAGTAATCGTTTTGCTCATGCGGCAAGCTCCGCGGTTGCTGAATCTCCGGCGCGAGCATATAACCCTTTGTTTATTTATGGAGGAGTCGGTTTGGGAAAAACCCATCTCATGCAGGCTGTCGGACATTATATATTACAAAAAAATCCTTCTTCAAAGTTAACATATACATCAAGTGAACGCTTTACTAATCAATTAATTAGTGCTATTCAAAATCGAACTACTATGCGCTTTAGAGAAAAATATAGAAGTGTTGACATTCTTTTAATCGACGATATTCAATTCATTGCCGGTAAAGAAAGCACTCAGGAAGAATTTTTTCATACATTTAACACGCTTTACGATGCTCATAAACAAATAGTTGTTTCTAGTGATCGTCCTCCTAAAGATATAAACAGAATGGAAGAACGATTAATTTCCCGCTTTGAATGGGGTTTAATCACTGATATCCAACCGCCTGATTTAGAAACACGCATCGCAATCTTACGTAAAAAGGCAGAGAGAGAAGTAGTGAAGGTTCCTGATGATGTTATGTTTTTTATAGGTGAAAAAATCCGCTCAAATATTAGAGAGCTGGAAGGCTCTTTAATTAGGGTTGTCGCGTATTCATTATTAACAAATAACCCTATTTCTATTTCAATAGCAGAGGAAGTTCTTAAGGATGCTATTAAAGAAGATTCTTTTATTAAAGTTATAACATTAGAGAAAGTGATTAAAAAAGTCGCGGATAATTTTGAGATTAAGGTGAGTGACATAAAAAAGGGGGGTAGAAGTAAGGCTATTACTTTTCCTCGTCATATAGCAATGTATTTATCTAGAGAGCTTACTAATCACTCCCTTTCTGAAATAGGAGAATTTTTTGGAGGTAGAGACCACACAACGGTTTTACACGCTGTTGGAAAAATTAAAAAACAATCCACAGAAGATAACAAAATTAATGATTTATTAACAGTGCTAATTCACAAAATTAAGAGCACTTAAACTATTTTAATTATTAAAGATAAAAAGTTATTAACATATTAACATCATTACTATTAATACTACGTCTACTTTGATACACTTAAAAATATTATAATAAAAACCTGATTGTTAATAAAAAGGGGGATAACATGCGCTTTAAATCTACAAAAAACATATTAATGTCTGCTATTCAAACAGTAGAAGGAGCTGTCGCAACTAAAACAACTCTCCCTATATTATCTAATGTTCTAATTGAAGCGCATAAAGACATGATCATTTTTAACGCTACTGATCTTGATATAGGAATAGTTTATAAAGCTAAAGCGGATATTCAAGAGGAGGGGGCAATAACTATCCCTGCTAAAAGATTCGCGGATATTATTAAGGAGCTCCCAGACGGGGAAGTATCTATAAATGTACGTAAAAATTTCAATATGATTATAGATTGCGGTGAATGTTCCTTTAGACTTATAGGGTTACCAAAAGAAGAATTTCCTAATATTCCTAAATTTAATAACAACGAAAGTATCACAATAGACCAGGCATTATTAAAAAAACTTTTAAAAAAAGTAAGTTTTGCTATGTCTAGAGATGAAACAAGATATGTATTAAATGGTACAATGTTCGCGATAAAAAATAAAAGTATAACTCTAGTGGCAACTGACGGCAGGAGATTAGCTTTAACAGAAGTGAAAAGTGATATAGATATAGATAAAAAAGAAGTGATCATCCCTGTTAAAACAATAAATGAATTAAATAAAATATTAAATGATGTTGGGCAAGTAAAAGTGATTTTTACTGATAATCAAGTTGCCTTTGAGTTAAATAGTACAGTTATTATTTCCAGGCTTATTGAAGGGGAATTCCCTAATTATGAGCAAGTAATACCAAAAGAGAAAAAAAATGAAAAAAATGGGAAGATTAAAATAAATAAAAGTAAATTATTAGCAGCTATAAAAAGAGCAAGTCTTTTTACCAGCCAAGACTCTCAATCTATAAAAATAGATGTTTTTAAAAATAAACTTGTTGTTTCTAAAACAACTCCTGATGTAGGAGATGTAAAAGAAGACATAGTTATGGAATATAACAGTAATGAAATAACAGTAGGTTTTAATCCTTGGTATTTAATAGATGTTTTGAAAAATTTAAAACAAGATACTATTGAATGGGAGCTTATTAACGCGGATAAACCCGGTGTTTTTAGAGAAGAACTTATCGAAGATAATGGTTTTTATGTTTATATAGTGCTGCCAATGCAGATAGCTTAGTGATTATATTTTAAAATGAGAGAAGCGAAGAAAAATAAACCTGTAATAATAAAAGATTTACTTAATCAATTTTTTAAGGAGAGAAAAAAAGCAGGGAAATCCTTAGAGTCAAGAATAATAGATGAATGGCACTTAATAATGCCGGAAAAAGCAGCGGAGTGCGCGAAACCAGTAACAATAAAAAATAAAATATTAATAATATCAGTTTCAAATTCAGCCTGGTTACACCAATTAACACTTGAAAAAGTGAAGATTTTACAATTAATAAGAAAAAAACTTAAAACCCAAGAGATTATTGATATTAGATTTAAAATAGGAAAATAAAACCGTTTAATTTTTATATAAGAAAAAATAATATAAAAATAATTATTAAAAGAATAAAAAAGCAAAATGGATTTTTAAAAGAAAATAAGGAGTTAGTTTATGACAGATAAATATGACGCAAGGACAATTCAAGTATTAGAAGGAGTGGAGGCAGTTAGAAAAAGGCCTTCAATGTATATAGGAGATACTACGCTTCGCGGACTACATCACTTGGTTTATGAAGTGGTGGATAATTCTATAGATGAAGCATTGGCTGGGCATTGTCAGAAAATAGAAATTGTTGTACATGAAGATAATAGTGTTTCTGTTTTAGATGATGGAAGAGGAATACCGGTAGATATACATAAAAAACTAAAAAAACCTGCCGTAGAAGTAGTAATGACTACTTTACACGCGGGAGGAAAATTTGATCACCGTGTTTATAAAGTATCGGGAGGGCTGCATGGAGTTGGAGTTAGTGTTGTTAATGCTCTTTCAGAGTGGCTTGAAGTTGAAGTAAGAAGAGATGGAAAAGTATATCACCAGAGATATGAACAAGGGAAAACAGTAACAAAACTAACTATTGTTGGAAAAAGTAAAAAAACAGGAACAAGGGTTTTATTTAAAGCGGATAGAGAGATTTTTCCTGAGACAAAATATAGCGTTGATGTTCTTACAAACCGATTAAGAGAGCTTGCTTTTTTAAATAAAGGGTTAATTATTAAATTAACAGATGAAAAAAGTGAAAAAGAGGTAGAATTTTGCTTTAAAGGAGGAATAGCTCAGTTCATAGAGCACTTAAATAAAAATAAAACTCCTATTACAAAAAAAGTTGTGTATCTGGAAAAAACAAAAGAAGATGTAGAGGTTGAAATAGCACTTCAATATAATGATGGTTACGCGGAAACAGTTTATACTTTCGCTAATAATATTAATACAATAGAAGGAGGAACACATTTAACGGGATTTAAATCAGCTCTTACAAGGACATTAAATCAATTCTGTAAAAATAAAAAACTTTCAAAAAACCAGGATTTAATACTATCTGGAGATGATGTTAGGGAGGGGCTTGCTGTTGTTATAAGTGTGAAAGTTCCCAATCCTCAGTTTGAAGGGCAAACAAAAACAAAACTTGGAAATAGTGAGGTAGAAGGAATAGTCGCCTCTATTGTTAATGAGGCCTTGGGAAATTTTCTAGAAGAAAACCCCGCGGTAGGAAATAAGATAATAGAAAAAGCAAAGCTTGCTGCCCGGGCAAGAAACGCGGCCAAAAAAGCACGGGAATTAACAAGAAGAAAAGGTGCCTTAGATAGCGGTTCTTTACCTGGGAAATTAGCGGATTGTTCAGAGCGAGACGCGGCATTATGTGAAATATATGTTGTTGAAGGAGACTCAGCGGGAGGTTCAGCTAAACAAGGACGAGATAGAAAATTCCAAGCAATCTTACCGATAAAGGGAAAAATTCTAAATGTTGAAAAATCTAGATTAGATAAGATTTTAAGCAACGAAGAAGTCCGCACGATCATAACCGCGCTAGGAACAGGAATCGGTAGTGATTTTGATTTAGAAAAATTAAGATATCATAAATTAATTCTCATGGCTGATGCTGATGTAGACGGTTCTCATATACGCACATTATTACTCACGCTATTATACAGACAGATGCCTCAATTAATAGAGAAAGGGCATGTGTATATAGCACAGCCGCCGCTTTTTAAAATTAAGCGCGGCAAAAGAGAGGAATATATTGAAACGGAAGCAGCGATGGATGCCCTCCTTTTTGATTTAGGGCGTGAAGGCTTAAAATTAATAAACAGTGAAACGAAAAAACAGTTCACTGATAATCAGTTTAAAGAATTACTGGATATGCTTCTTGAATTAGAATTATTGAATCATAGCATAGAAAAAAAAGGAATAACGCTGAGTGACTATTTAAACCTAAAAGATAAGAAAAGCGGCAAGCTTCCGATATACAAAATACTAATAGAAGAAACCGCTCAATTTATTTTCACTGAAAGCGAATTAGCGGAATTTGTTAAAAAAGAGGAAAAAAGACGCGGAAAAGACTTAGAAATTAAAGAAAGAGGAGGCTTTGGCAGCACTGATGAGGAAGGCATAGAAAGCCTGGATGTTGTATCTTTCCATGAAGCGGCGGATTTATTAAAAGCGATGTCTAAGCTTGAAAAAATAGGACTCGACATAAGAGATTACGCTATTAAAAAAGAGCCGGAAAATTTAGACGCCGCAGAAGTGATTATGCCAAAGAAAGAGGTATCAAAGAAAACAAAACTTTCCTCTATAAAAAAGACTGTGGGCTCAGGGAAACAAATATTAACTCTCAGGGACGACCAAACAAAAGAAGAAGAATCAATAAGCAGTTTAAAAGAATTGCTTAATTTAATTAGAGGTTCTGGAAAAAAGGGCCTTTCTATACAAAGGTATAAAGGGTTAGGGGAGATGAATCCTGATCAGCTTTGGGAAACAACAATGAACCCGGAAAAGCGCACCATGCTTAAGGTAGTTATAGAGGACGCGGTTGAGGCAGATGAAATGTTTACTGTTCTTATGGGTGACGCGGTTGAGCCTCGCAGAGAATTTATCCAAAAAAATGCTAAATACGTAAAGAACCTGGATGTTTAAAAGACAGCGATTAGTTTACCCCGCAAAAGGCGTGGGCGGATAGCGTTTAGGGATTAGAAAAGCGTAAAGCAAATACAATCCGCAGTGGCATTTTTAAGTGAAACATTAAATAATCGATACTAAAAAAACGCAATAAGGATAAGAGAAAAAACTAGGAGACATAAAAGATATGTATGCTCAAAATGAAAAAATAGTAACGGTTCCCATAGAAGACGAAATGAAAAAGTCTTATATTGATTATGCCATGAGCGTAATCGTTGGGAGGGCACTGCCTGACATTAGAGATGGACTAAAACCTGTTCACAGAAGAATTCTTTATGCCATGAAAGAGCTCAACCTGGAGAACAATAAGCCGTATAAAAAAAGCGCGCGTATTGTGGGAGAAGTTCTTGGTAAATATCATCCGCATGGAGATAGCGCGGTATATGACGCGATGGTTCGGATGGTTCAAGAGTTTTCATTGCGCTATCCCTTGGTTGATGGACAAGGTAACTTTGGTTCAGTAGATGGAGATTCTGCCGCGGCTATGAGATATACAGAAGCGCGTATGGCAAGTATTACTCGTGAGATGCTTGCTGACATAGACAAAGAAACAGTAGATTTCG
>JAGLQQ010000068.1 GCA_023136735.1 Candidatus Omnitrophota bacterium
TAAAAAACCAAGTTTGTTAAAAATTTTAGGTAGTCAGGATACTTCGAATGAATCAGTACATTTCGGGAGGTGTTAATGATAAAAAATTTATTTTCTATTTTATGCCAGGATTTTATTGAGGAAAAAGATACAAGGCTTATTACATATATTAAACAAATTGAATCGGTGGCCTCTGCAAAATTACCAGTAAGGATACCCTTTGTTAGTTTGTGTACTCTTTGGCAAGTAGCCTTAGCAGGCAAAAAAGAAGAAATTTTTAAAGTTAGATTATCATTAAAATCTCCAAAAGGGAAAAAAGAAATATTGATAACAACTAATTCTAAAAGCATAAAAAAAAGCTCTAGAGAAAGAATTAATTTTAAGCTTGATGGAATGCCGATTGTTTCTGTTGGTGTTTATACTTTTATCCTTGAGTATCAGAATGGTAAGGAGTGGGAGATTGCTAATGAGGTAGACTTAATTATAGCAAATGCAGATAAAAATGTTGGTAAAGACAAGTGATTGGTATTTTAGTGTCCAAATAGTGACTACCTAAAGCGAAACTATTGTAAAATCTTGTATAAACTTGTATAAAATTGTATAAACACTAACTTCTTGACAATCAAAGAGTTAAGCTATAATCTGTTATGTAATAAGGAGTTGTGAAAACATATCAAAACGAATTTCAGCCTCTCCGCCTTTTTGTAATTTTCCGCTATGCAGGTTTTGTTTTGTGTGTCTTTTTTTATCCCCCTTTGAAATTAGCGATGGTATCCACCATAGGGCATCGGCGGACAAGTTTTTCTTTGGTTTACGAACGCAGATGCAGCCAGGATGGCGGAACGCCATTGAGGCAGGACTGCCGAATTGGCAGTGTAATCGCAGAGAGTAAACCATTAGAAAATCATCGCGGTTTCTTGGGGGCGCTTCTTCCGGGGCAGCCTGTCCGCCTTAGGCGGAGCATCGCCCAACGTTTTTAATCGTTAATTAAAGTTTTGCTATTCCATCAAAGGGATTGTGCTCCCGCCATAGCGGGACAGGCGCCCCTATTTAGTCACTAGTTACAGGGTGCAAGGTCACAAGTATTTAACGTGTGACTTGGTGTCGTGTGACTTGGTGTCGTGTGTCCTGGTGTCGTGTGTCCTGGTGTCTTAGAACTCCCAACCCCCAACCTCTAATTCCTATTTTTAATTAATAGTCACAGGTTACAAGGTCAAGTATTTGACGGGTTGTTTTGTCCTTGGCTTTTTTATTCGCTTATACTCAATACTGTTTTAGTTTTTTCGTCTCTCGTCCTAACGAGCAAAGCGAGTGTTCGTCCCTCGTCCGTCGGCTTTGTCGACCATGGTCTGTAGACAGTGGACTATAGTTGTGCTACCATATAATACACTTCAAAAATCCTGATTAACCTTAAAAATTAATGAGAATAATATGAATCAAAAATTTATTACTATAAAGGGTGCAAAAGAGCATAATCTTAAATCACTTGATTTGAAATTACCCCGTAATAGCCTGGTTGTAATTACCGGACTATCAGGTTCGGGAAAGTCTTCGCTTGCCTTTGATACTATCTATGCCGAAGGGCAGCGCAGATATGTGGAAAGCCTTTCTGCATACGCGCGTCAGTTTTTAGAACAGCTGCATAAACCGGATGTGGAGTATATTGAAGGGCTGTCGCCCGCGATTGCTATTGAGCAGAGAGTTGCTGGTGGAAATCCCCGTTCAACCGTAGCAACACAGACGGAGATTTATGATTATATGCGGCTTTTATATGCGCGCATAGGTATTGCTTATTGCTATAAATGCGCTAGAAAAATTACCCAGCAGTCTTCGCAGCAAATAGTTGATCAGATCCTGCAATTACCCAAAGAATCAAGATTGTATGTTCTTGCTCCTTTGATTAGAGGGCGCAAAGGCGAATACCGCAAAATTTTTGAAGAAGTCGCCAAGTCTGGTTTTGTGCGTGTTAGAGTTGATGGAAACATCTATGATATCAATGAACCGATAAATCTGGATAAAAAGAAAAAACACTCAATTGAGGTGGTAGTGGACAGGCTGATACTAAGGCTGGATATTAAAAAGCGCTTGAGTGATTCTGTAGAAACGGCTTTAAAAGTAGGCAAAGGAACTTTATTGATTGGGGTTGAAGAGGTTGAGGAAAAAAAATCAAAGATGAAAGAAATGCTTTTTAGTGAGATATATGCCTGCACTCATTGTGGGATAAACTATGAAGAATTCCAGCCCAGGATGTTTTCCTTTAATAGCCCTTACGGAGCATGCAAAGCCTGCGGAGGACTTGGAACAAAAGTAGAGATAGATGAGGACCTTGTTGTCCCGGACAGGAACAGAACTCTGCGTGATGGCGCGCTTGAGCCATGGCGCAGAGGAGGTAAAGGATATATCATGTATTACCGCAGTCTGCTGTATGATTGTGCCGCTCAAGAGGGTTTTAGCGCGGATGTTCCTTTTAAGAAGCTGTCGAAAAGTGTTCAGAAATTATTACTTTACGGGGATGAAGATATTCAAGTATGGGGCAAGCCATATGAGGGGATAATTCCTAATCTTGAAAGATTATTTAGAACTACAGACAGTGAGTATAGAAAAGAAGAGATAAATAAATATATGAGTAATCTGCCTTGTCCTGCATGCCTGGGAGCAAGATTGCGTCCGGAAAGCCTGGCTGTAAAAGTCGGAGGGATATCTATCTATGATGCGGCAAAGCTTTCTATAGGCAAGGCGGTAAAATTTTTTAGCAGTTTAAAACTAACTGATAAAGAAAAGCTGATCTCTCATCAGGTTTTAAAAGAGATAAAACAGCGGCTTGAATTTATGGAAAATGTGGGTCTTGGGTATTTAACGCTTGATAGACAAAGCAGTACTCTCTCAGGCGGTGAGGCGCAGAGAATAAGGCTGGCTACACAGATAGGTTCGCGTTTGACAGGGGTTATTTACATCCTGGATGAACCAAGTATAGGCTTGCATCAGCGGGATAATGATAAGCTGCTTGATACATTGAAAGTATTGCGTGATTTGGGTAATACACTAATAGTTGTTGAGCATGATGAAGCTACAATTAAGGCAGCGGATTATATCGTGGATCTGGGCCCCGGGGCAGGCAGAGAAGGGGGCGAGATTGTCTGTGAGGGAAACTTGACTCAGATATTGAAGTGTAAAAAATCACTGACTGCGCGATATATAAACGGAAATTTGAAAATGTTATCGCATTTTAAAAAGCGGAAGCATGATAATAAAAAATTCCTTGAGGTGCTGGGCGCAAAAGAACATAATTTAAAAAACGTACATGCTAAAATTCCTTTAGGGCTTTTTGTCTGTGTTACCGGGGTATCAGGATCAGGCAAGTCAACGCTTATTGATGAGATTCTTTATAGGGCTTTGGCCAAAAAGCTTTATAAGTCTAAAGCAAAGCCGGGTGAGCATAGTAAAATTAAGGGAATAGAACATATAGATAAGGTGATTGAGATTGACCAGTCTCCGATAGGCAGGACTCCGCGGTCTAATCCGGCGACATATACAGGAATATTTTCTCCCGTTAGAGAGTTCTTCGCGCAGCTGCCTGAATCAAAGATCCGCGGTTATAAGCCAGGTAGGTTCAGCTTTAATGTTAAAGGAGGACGCTGTGAATCCTGTCAGGGCGATGGAATTAAAAAAATTGAAATGCATTTTTTGCCGGACATCTATATTCCTTGTGAGGTGTGCAAGGGTAACCGCTATAATGAACAGACTTTGCAGGTTAAATACAAGGGGAAATCAATCTCGCAGGTTCTGGAGATGACTGTAACAGGCGCGCTTGAATTATTTAAGAATATTCCCAAAGTCATGTCAAAACTAAAGGTTTTAAACGATGTGGGACTGGGATATATTCAGCTTGGACAAGCAGCTACAACTTTATCAGGCGGAGAAGCTCAGAGAATTAAGCTCTCGACCGAACTTTCAAAGAGGGCTACCGGTAAGACGCTTTATATTCTTGATGAGCCGACCACAGGATTGCATTTTGCTGATATTGATAAACTGCTCAAGGTATTGCATACCTTAGTAGATTACGGAAATACTGTATTGGTGATCGAGCATAATCTTGATGTTATAAAAACCTCAGATCATATTATCGACCTTGGGCCTGAGGGCGGTGAACATGGAGGGGAAATAATCGCCAGCGGTACCCCTGAGGTTATTATGAAGAACAAAAAATCTTTCACTGGGATTTATTTGAAGCAGCATGTAAAAAAACACTAATTGATGATAAAGCGGATTGCGTTAAGCGATTAGCGGATAGTGTGCTTGTGTGTGGTATCCTGAAATAGGTTGACAGAAAAGAGAGTAAATCGTTCGGCTATGAAAACTGTTTTTACTCATTCTTGTCCCGTATCCTGCGTGACTCCGAGGGAAATGGTAATTTTACGCGTCCCCACGCTATACTACGGCGGAGCAGGCAACTATTTCAGGGCAAGACAAAAATCTAGGCGCTAAAACTGTGACATATAGATTATCGGCCATTGGCTATTAACTATCGACCAGAATGTCTTAAAAACGTCTTAAAAATCTTGACTTTTTAAGCGTTTATTGATAAGTTATTATATAGAGCGCTTTTACAGAAAAGTCTTAAAAAAACAGTTAATGAAAAAGCCTTCAAAAATCTTACCAATTTTCGCATTTAAGGTTTATTGCGTGTAGATCTTGTTTGGTATTGTCGCAAATAATTTTAATTATTGCTGCAGAATTCTGTGGGCGTGTGCCCATAGATGAATGTCAATGATTATCTGCCAGTTTCCACCAAAAAGATAGGCGGACAAGTGTTAGGCGGATGTTACTCCGAAGCGAAACGTGAAGATGCTATTGGGGTAAACCCATAGAGCTTCACTGAAATATTGGTTTTTAGTGTAACCGGAGGAATCATGCAGAATGCATTATTTAAAATAGTTGGATTGGCTTCATCTTGCCTTATTGCGCTAGGTTTATTCCTTAGAGTAGATATTATCAATAAGGGTGGTCCGGTCATGATCCCTATTATTCTTTGTTCGATATTTGCCTTGGCTATATTCCTTGAGCGGGTAATGAATATTTATAAATCAAAGCCGGATTCAAAGCGGTTTATGGATAATATAACAGCTGCTTTAAAACGTAATCGCATCAGTGAAGCCATGCAAATCTGTGAGCAGACCCAGGGGCCTGTAGCGCATATTATAAAAGCAGGTGTTGCAAAGCATGACCGGTCTCGGCACGAAATTCGCGAAGCAATAGAGGATGCCGGTTTGCATGAAGTTCCAAAACTAGAAAAAAACTTAAGTGCTCTGGCAACAATAGCTCATGTAAGTCCATTGCTTGGACTTCTGGGCACAGTAACCGGAATGGTAAGTACCTTCCAGATAATACAGCAGAAATCTCAGGCAATGTATCCGGTAGATGCCTCTGTGCTGGCACAAGGTATTTGGGAAGCCCTGATTACAACTGTTGCCGGGCTGATCGTGGCAATTCCCAGTTTTGTTGCTTATAATTTTCTGGTTACTAAAGTAAATAACCTGGTGGTGGAAATGGAAATTCTTGCTACTGACCTTGTTAATATCCTGACCCAGAGAAAATAGTAAGATGAACCAGGATAGAAGTCAAAAGGAAGAAGTAAAAAGGGTAAAGGGTTGCGATGCCCCCGCCACACTGCAAGGCGGGCAGGCGTATTGGTTTAAAAGACAGCGGTAACGGCTAGAAGCGTATAAGTTTTTTAAAATAGTTTTTTAAGCGGACAAAGAGAGCGTTTGTCCATCGTCGTCCTTCGTTTTTAGACGCAATGCTCAATACGCAGAACGCGATACTGCTTTTTAAAGCAACTATTAGTAACCATTATTAACGTTTAGTAACCGATAGTAACTGTAAAAAAGTGACCCCGTCGCAAAAAAGCGGGACAGTCAACTATTGCAGGACAAAACAAGATATGCGTTTTAGGAAACATTTGGAACTTGAAAAAGGGCAGAAGGAAATAAACATTACTCCTCTAGTGGATATGGTTTTTCTTTTGCTGATATTTTTTATGCTTACATCAAGTTTTATTGTACTGCCCGGGATAAAAATAAATCTGCCCAAAGCAGTTACAGCTGAAGTTATTAAAGACAAAAATATTATTATTAGTATAAACAGTGAAAACGTGATCTATCTTAATGATAAGCCGATAACGCCAACTGAACTGACATCTGTTCTTGAGGAAACCGTTAAGTCAAAGCAGGAAAAACCATTGTTGATAAAAGCAGATAAGGATACCCAGCTTGGAATTGTTGTGAGGATTTGGGATATTTGCCGTAAAGTTGGGGTCTCTCAGATCAATATCGCAACGACACAAGAGGCAAAATAAGCAGTACTATGCTATAATAATAGTAGGAAATAATCAGTACCAAAAAAGGATGGTAATTTATGATAATGGAAATTGGTATTATTGCAGGAGATATCTGGCATTATCTGGAGGAGAATCAAAACACAGCAAAACCGCAAGACCTGATAAATTCGTTGGGAAAGCCTCAGGAAGAGGTTTTTATGAGCCTGGGTTGGCTCGCTCGCGAAGGGCATGTCGCGATTGAAAAAAACGAAGATTACAAAATAACGCTGCGTAAATAAAAAGGATAGTTTATGGCTAAGTCTGATGATTATATAGTGGTTTTTATTACAGTTAATTCCGTAAAACAAGCGGGTGTTATTGCGAAGGAGCTTATTAGCCAAAAAGCCGCGGCTTGTGTGAATACCTCAGGGGTAGATTCTCTTTTTTCCTGGAAGGCAAAGATTCAAAAGACAAAAGAGATATTATTGATCGTGAAGTCTAAACGTAAACTATTTAAAAAAATAGAAAAAGTAGTCAGGGAGTTTCATTCTTATGAAGTTCCTGAGATAATTGCATTGCCGATTATTGCTGGGCACAAACCGTATCTTGACTGGATTGATGAAAGCACAAAATAAGATACCTGTTTGAAAATATCAAAAGAAAATAAGGGCCGGGAATTTCTCGGCTCTTTTTAATAAAAATATGTGTTATTCTTATTTAGGTTGTAATAGTTCCCATGAGACAATAATAGTGAAGTGGAATGCCCCATGATTACACCGACGAAATACAGATCACAGCGATTGTTCAGGTTCTTTCTGGTACCTTAAAGAAGGAAGAACCCTTTTTTTAGTAAAAATATAAAATTATGCTATAATAGTTATGATGAAAAAGGGCTTTACTCTATTAGAACTACTTATCGGGATGTCTGTTTTTGCCATTGTCGCGGCTTCTGTTTACACAAGTTTGTATATGGGGGTTAATGTTTGGAAGCAGGAGGAAAATGCGGATCAAACATTGCAGGAAGCTGGTTTGACTTTGAAAATAATGGAAAGGGCATTGCGTTGCGCTTTTTTGAATCCTGAAAATGAAAAGATTAACTTCCAGGGCTTAGGGGAAAGAATAGATTTTTTTTCTACGAACCCTCAGGGAGATATAGAAAAGGTTGCTTTTTATCTGCATAGCAATGAAGCTGATAACTCATTTTCTCTGCTTCG
>JAGLQQ010000069.1 GCA_023136735.1 Candidatus Omnitrophota bacterium
GCTTTTGGTTCTAATGGTTCTTTTGATTTGGTGAAATACGTTAATATCCTAATGGCAAACAGTTTGGATCTAACTAATAATGAAAAATCACAATAGTTCCAAGAAGAGTGATAAGTGTTCTAAGGGTGATAAGGGAATTATTTTAATTATTGTATTATGGGTATTATTCTTTTTATCTGTTGTTGTTTTGACTCTTGGGTTCAAAAACAGGATAAATATCCGGCTGCGCAGTCTTAATAATGAAGAGATTCGGACTTTTTATTTAGCGAAAGAAGGCCTCAACCGAATAATTATAAAGTTGGCGGCGGATGATGCTGGATTTGATTCACTGGGGGATGATTGGAGTAAAGAGCTTGTTTTAGAAAAAGATTACGGGGTTTTGTCAGTCAAAGTAACTGATGAAGACAGGTTTCTCAATATTAATCTTATTAGTAAAGAAGAATTGTATCATGCGGCGGAATTGTTTGAAGGCTTGCAAAAAGAGGATTTGGAAGCTATCTATAAAAGCCGCCCATTTAATGTGCCTAGTGAGATTGAAGATATAAACATGATAGATGATGATAAATTTGATATAATGACAACTACAGGTAAAGTTAAGTTTTATGAATTGCTTACAACTTTTTCTGATGGAAAATTGAATATAAATACTGTAACGGCGGAGGTATTGTTAATGATTCCCGGGTCAAGCCGAAGGATTGTTGAGTCAATTATCGATAGACGAAAAAATACGCCGTTTAAAAATAGAGATACTCTATCAGTTGAACTATCAAGTCTTGGATTAACGCCCCAGGAGATAGGCTCTTTGATTAAGTTAGTCAAGGTGAACTCCTCAGTTTTTAGAATTAAATCAAAAGCAATATCATCGCGCAGATCGATAGAAAAGATAATAGAAGTTGTAATTAAAAGAGAAGAAAACGGATTAAAAATACTTTACGCGAGGGAGAACTAATATTGTTTAAAACAGCGGTTTATTTAACCAAACACAAACTTCGCATTGCTAAATTCAATGTTGCCGGGGATGTATTAAAAAAAGTTCAGGATATAAATATTGCCCTTGTGAATGGCAAATTGGATGAGACAAAAATAAAAGAAGTTATACATAAAGAGGGCATATCAAAAACACAGCTTCTTAGTTGTCTTTTTCGGCATCAGGCTGGTATTCGTTTTTTTTCCTTTCCAACCCACGATTATCAGGAAATATCCCGTATGGTCGGCTATGAAGCCGCGGAACTACTGCCGCTTAAGCCTGAGGAGACTATTACAAGATATCTTGTCCTTAATAAAAAAGATAACGGCTACGCGGATACACTGGTCGTGGTTACACATAAAGCAGAAGTATTAAAACTTATCGAAGGTTATAAAAAACTTGGATTGGAAATAGATGCTTTGAATTTGAGTTCTTTGGCAATAGTGAATTCTTTGCGGTATTTTATGTTAAGAGATAAAAAAACTATTTTGAAAAGCAGTTTTATGATCGTTTACTTTGAGGATGAAGCGGTAGAGATAATAATTGTTAAAAACGGTGTGCTTGCTTTCAGCCGAGGCTTTATTTTAGAGGAGGGTAAAAACTTTTCACAAGTGTTGATTAGTGAGATAAGACATAGCATCGAATTATTCTTCAATAATGCCAAAGAAAGAAATCTAAGTGAAATAATAATCGGGGGATCACATAGGGAGCTTGAGCAAATAGCGGGTGGTCTCAAGGCAAGTTTTGATATCCCCTTTGCGGTAGATAAGAGAATTGATATTGCAAGCGGGATAGTATTTACACGAAAACAAGGAATAAACCTTTTAAGCGATGAATTCCTGCTTAAGCGGACGCGTAAAAAACTTAAAAAGAAATTTTTTATCTCTGCAATACTTATTATTGTTAATATGCTGTTTATATCGGCAATGTTTTGGATGATGCTCAAAAACAAGGAAGCATACCTTAAAGAGCTAGAGGCAAAGTTGTCTGAGTTAAAACCGCAGGCGCAGACTGTTCAGAATAAAGTTCAGAAATTACAAATGGTGCAAACTCAGCTGACATCTCAACTGCTTATCCTTGACGCGATTACCGATTTGGTTAATGTTACTTCAGCTACAATTACCCTGAATATGCTTTCTATTAATGATGCTGGAGTACTTGTTGTTAGGGGGCAGGCGAAAAGTCTGGGTGAGGTTTTGGATTTTGTCGGCGCGGTAGAAAAGTCTCCTTATTTTAAAAACAGCCATCTTAATTTTTCCAGCCGCAGAAAGATGAAGGATGAAGAGCTTATTGATTTTGAAATTCAGTCAAATCTAAACAAAACTCAGGGTAGGTAAGCCAACATTATGTAGAGCTCTAGGCAGTATTATGCTTAGGGCTTTTTTGTGTTGTACGATCTCAAATATGTTAACATTTATTTAGTCTAGGGTTGCGGTAAACGGTAGCGATACCCCCTCCACACTGCAAGGCGGGCAGGCGTATCGTCTTTCGGTCTTGGTAACGTCTTTATTATTTGTTTCTTACGAAACCACCAGACGCAACCGAAACGGGCTGCGCAACCAAAACCTAAACCTTTAAACAATATTAAAAAATGTAAGCACAACTTCATAACAGTATATTATGTTATGTGTGCAGGGCAGTGAAAAAATAGGGAGCAACATATGCGTATTGTTACAGGTGATTTTAAAGGAAAAACACTCAAAATGCCAAAGTCAAAAGATGTCCGGCCAACAAGAGCAATGGTTAGGGAGGCAATTTTTTCAGTTTTAGGTGATTTTGTTGAAGGAGCAGACGCGCTTGATCTGTTCAGCGGCAGTGGTGCTCTTGGTTTTGAGGCTTTAAGCAGTAAAGCCTCAAGCGTAACATTTGTTGAAAAAGGCAAACTTTCGCTTAAGATTATAAGAGATAATGTGTTGCAGTTGGGTATTAGCTCTCAATGTATGGTTATTGGTCGTGATGTTTTTACTGCTTTTAATATTTTAAAAAAGAAAAAACTGCGGTTTAGTCTTGTTTTTGCCGACCCTCCTTATTCACTTGGATTGGCAAAAAAATGCTTGCTCAACATTGGCAACTGTGATATATTACACCCGTCTGCAATTATAGTTATTGAGCATTATAAAAAGGATGAGTTGCCTAAACTTACTAATGAATTCAAGCTTTGGCAGCTTAAAAAATATGGGGATACCTTGGTCTCCTTTTATGTGCCCGTCTAATTTTCGCTTTCGGAGGATTTACCGAACGCTTTTTACCCCAATGAGTTGTGGCTATTTATTCTTTTAATTGAGAAGCAATTAAGGAGTTAATGTTTTGAACAGAAGAGCAGTTTATCCAGGAACTTTTGATCCGATTACTTATGGTCATATTGATATAATTAAGCGGGCAGCAAAAATATTTGACGAACTTATTATTGGGGTGGCGGATAATGCTATGAAAAATCCTTTGCTGAGTACTGTCGAGCGGGTGGACTTGCTGAAGCGGGCTGTGCGTGGGATGAAAAATGTAAAAGTTGAGAGTTTTAATGAATTGATGGTTGACTATGTCCAAAGTAAAAAGATAACTGTAGTTGTTCGGGGCTTGCGGATGATTTCTGATTTTGAATATGAATTTCAGATGGCTCTGACAAATAGAAGATTGAATAAGGATATAGAAGTAATATTTATGATGCCTAATCAATCATATTCTTTTCTGTCAAGTAAGCTTATTAAGGAAGTAGCGGTTTTGGGGGCTGATCTTTCAGAGTTTCTTCCTTTGTTTGTAGAAAAGAAATTAAAAGAGAAATTTAAAAAGCAGTTAAAAATAATTAAAAAGAGTTAAAAATAGTAAATAAGCAGTACAAATCTGGGGGATTAATGGAAATTTTGAATAAAATCAGGCAAAGGGCCAAGGAGGCGAAAAAAACAATTGTTTTGCCTGAGGCAGATGATGATAGGATTTTGCAGGCGGCTAAGATCGTGGTTGAAGAAGGTTTGGCAAAGCTCATCCTTTTAACCGCTGATGCGAATTTAAAAAGCAGAGCAGATGAGTTGGGGCTTGACCTTAGTAGTATTAAGGTCATAAATCCTTTGGAAAGCCCATTGCTTGAGGAATACTCAAATAAGTTCTTTGAATTGAGAAAGCATAAGGGAATCAGTATTGAAGAATCAAAAGAGCATATGAGTAAGTTTGTGAATTTTGGCGCGATGTTGGTTCGTGAGGGAGTGGCTGAAGGTATTGTGGCTGGAGCCATTACCACGACTGCTGATGTAGCAAAAGCTGCTATATATTGCATAGGATTTGGCGAGAAAATTAGAACAATTTCCAGCTGTTTTTTGATAACTGTTCCCGATTGCGCATATGGCGCGAAAGGGACTTTTGTTTTTGCTGATTGCGGTATTGTCCCCGATCCTTCTCCGTTACAGATGGCGAATATTGCCGCGTCAGCCGCTGAACTTTTTAAACTGCTTGTTGAAGAAGAACCTCGTGTCGCGCTCTTGAGTTTTTCAACAAAAGGAAGTGCTGAACATGAAATGGTAGATAAAGTAGTTAGGGCAAAGGAATTAATGGAAAAAAAATACCCGGAACTGGTTGCTGATGGGGAGCTTCAGCTTGATGCGGCAATCGTGCCGGATGTCGCTAAGATTAAGGCGCCGGATAGTAATGTCGCGGGTCAGGCTAATGTGCTTGTTTTTCCGGATTTAAATGCTGGAAATATTTCCTATAAAATGGTACAGCGTTTGGCAAAAGCAGAAGTAGTCGGGCCAATGATGAATGGTTTGAAAAAACCATGCAGCGATCTCTCTAGAGGTTGTACTATCAATGAAGTAGTAAACGCTGTATGTACAACGGCGATAAGGGTTGTAGAAAATAAGTAATCATAGGATTTGGAAAATATAAATATGAATATTCTGGTTGTGAATTGCGGCAGTTCATCGATTAAATACCAACTTTTTTGCATGGAAACACAAAACAGTTTAGTTTCTGGAATGGTTGAGAAGATAGGCAGTGCTAATTCATTGATAGTGCATCATAAAGGGAAAAGTACTTATAAATCAAAAGTTTATTTCGAGGACCATTTTACAGCTATAGAAAAAATAGCTGCGTTACTTAGTGACTCTGAATGGGGAGCAATAAGTTCAAAAGCGGATATAAGTGCTATTGGACACAGAGTTGTGCATGGTGGAGAGGAGTTTAAATCGTCTGTAATAATAAACAAAGATGTTCTTTCTCGCATAAAGTTTTTTAGTAAACTGGCACCTTTGCATAACCCCCCGGCTTATAATGGGATCAAGGCGACAATGAAGCATTTTCCGGGGGTTAAACAAACAGCAGTATTTGATACGGCTTTTCATCAGACTATGCCGCAAGAAGCTTATATGTATGGATTGCCGTATAAGCTTTATGAAAAATATTGTATACGGCGTTATGGTTTTCATGGGACTTCTCATCGATTTGTAGCTCAGGAGGCAGCAAAGGAACTAAAAAAATCGTTGGGAAAATTAAAATTGATAACATGCCATTTGGGTAACGGCTGCAGTATTGCCGCGGTAAAGTATGGACGATCTGTGGATACAAGTATGGGTTTTACTCCGCTTGAAGGCTTACTTATGGGTACCCGTTGTGGGGATATTGACCCTGCTTTGGTTGGCTATATTATGGAAAAAGAGAAATTGAATATTGAGGCTGTAGACGCGCTGATGAACAGGAAAAGCGGATTGCTTGGGATATCGGGAATTAGTAATGACATGCGCGATTTACTGAATTTTGCCAAAGTTGGCAATAAAAGGGCACAGCTTGCAATTGATGTTTTCATATATAAAGTTAAAAAATATATTGGGTCTTATATAGCGGTAATGAATGGAGCAGACGCGATTATTCTTACTGCTGGTATTGGTGAGAATATGACTATTATTGAAAAAAGACTTCGCAAAGAGTTAAGTAATGTTATAGGTAAAAAGATAAAAATGCTTACTATTCATACCGAAGAAGAGCGGTTGATCGCGATGGATACGTTAAAATTAATCCGGAACAAAAAATGAAAATAAATGTAAGTGAAATACCCAAGAATGGATTAGTTCTTGAAGAAAGAAGCACAGGCAAAGATCTTGATATACAAAGGAAAGATCTTGAGTTTAATGAGCCGATAAAGATGAAGGCTTCTGTTAATTGTGAATATGATAATGTGCTTATACACTTAAGCGTTGAAGCTACCGCTGAGTTTCCATGCAGTCGTTGTTTAGAGCGAGGATATTACAACATAAAGAAAGAAATTGATATAGTAAGGCCTCTCAGTGAGAGTAAAGTTATTGATATAAATGAAATTGCCAAGGATGAATTGATACTTGATTATCCTATAAAGTTGTTGTGCAGGGAAGATTGTAATGGGATATGCCCTGGATGCGGTAATAATCTAAATAAAAGACAATGTGTTTGTTTTGATAAGCAGGAATTTACTAGAGGGATTGAAATAAATTAGTTTAAAATTTAATTTAAGGAGGAAAAATAATGGCTCATCCAAAAAGGAAACATTCGAAATCAAGACGTGATAAAAAACGTGCTAATTCTAAGCTGTCTGATCCGGTTATGTCTGTTTGTCCAAGCTGTCATCAGACTAAGTTGCCGCATTATGTGTGTCCTCATTGCGGGATGTACAAAACAACTAAGTATGTTGAAAAAAAAGAAAAAGTAAAAAAGAATTAATCTCAGCTTTAATAAAATAAAAGGATACATATGAGAATAGCTGTCGATGCAATGGGAGGAGACAAAGCTCCTGATGTGATTATTAAAGGTGCGATTCTGGCGGCCAAGGAAATAGAGGCCGAGATTATTCTTGTAGGTGATGAGGAAGTAATTAAGACAAAGCTTTCTTTGCATCGAAAAGTTTCTGATAATATATCGATACAGAATGCAACTGAGGTTATTCAGATGAAGGATTCGCCTGCCGCAAGCGTAAGGCGCATGAAAGATTCTTCTATAAATGTGGCTGTTAAAATGGTTAAGGAAAAGAGAGCGGATGCTATCGTCTCAGCTGGTAATACCGGAGCGGTTGTTTGCGCGGGAAGCCTGTTCTTGAAAATTTTGCCGGGAGTTGACAGGCCTGGTATAAGTGTTTTGCTGCCTACATTGAAAGATGTGGTGCAGGTAATCGATATGGGAGCAAATATCGATGCTAAGCCTGAGCATTTACTGCAATATGGTATTATGGGCAGTATTTATAGTGAGCATGTATTGGGGAAGAAAGCCCCAAAAGTGGGATTGCTTAATATAGGGGAAGAAGAGACTAAAGGCCCTGAGTTTGTCAAAGAAACATTTAAGCTTCTTGAGCAAAATAAAAATATAAATTTTGTCGGGAATGTTGAAGGCAGAGATATTTATGTAGGGGATTGTGATGTAATCGTTTGTGACGGATTCTTAGGAAATGTAGTTTTGAAGGTTTCTGAGGGATTGGCCTATGCGATTAAAGAAATGCTTAAGCGCAATCTTTCGATTAATATCTTTACCAAGTTAGGTGCTTTGCTTAGTGCTCCGGCATTAAAAGCGCTTAAAAGAGAAACAGATTATTCCGAATATGGCGGGGCTCCTTTGTTGGGAGTTGATGGGGGTTGCATAATTGCTCACGGAGGATCATCTGCTAACGCGATTAAAAACGCTATACGTGTTGCGCATGAATCTCTTTTGCATAATGTTAATCAGCATATAATCAATGCTTTAGCGTAATAATATAACTAGTAATGAAAGAAAACAAGAGAAATAGTATGGATAAAGGAAAAATAGCGTATATATTCCCCGGTCAAGGGGCACAATATGTTGGTATGGCTAAAGAATTATGTGTTAACTTTAAAAGCGCGGATAATGTTTTTGAAAAAGCAAATAAGGTCTTGGGATTTGATTTAAAGTCACTTTGTTTTGAAGGGCCTATAAAGGAATTAACTAAAAGCGCGGTTTGCCAGCCGGCAATATTAACGCACAGTATTGCTTCTTGGGAAGTATTGAAAAACGATTTTTCCCAATTGAATATCAATCCTTGTGCTTGTGCTGGACTGAGTCTAGGGGAATACAGTGCGTTGGTAGCCTGCGGAGCAATAAATTTTGAGGATGCGCTTCGGCTTGTACATAAAAGGGGTACATTTATGGACGAGGCATCAAATGTTAATCCAGGGACAATGTCCTGTATTCTGGGATTGGATCTTGATAAAGCGCGGGAGTTGGCAAAATTAACAGGCGTGGAAATTGCCAATCTTAACTGTCCGGGGCAAATAGTTGCTGCAGGGACAAAAGAGAGCATTTCTAAGCTCAATGAAATGGCTCAACAGGCTAAAGCTAAAAGAGTTATACCCCTTGATGTTAGCGGGCCTTTTCACAGTTCTCTGATGAATTCGGCTGCTGAAAAATTAAAGGTTTTTTTAGAAGATGTGCAGGTCAATAAGCCGGTTATACCCTTTATCCCGAATGTAACAGGGGAATTTTTGACTAATGAGTTTATGATAAAGGAATTGCTAACTAAACAAGTAAGTCATACTACCTATTGGCAGAAGAGTGTTGGGACTTTGATGGAGCAGGGGATTACTGATTATTTTGAATTTGGGCCAGGGAGGATTCTGCGAGGATTATTAGGGCGTATTGACCGGGGACTTAAAGTGGTTAACCTGGGTGAGTCTGAGAATTTTTTAAAACTAAAAGAGGACTGTAGGGGGATAATATGAAACTTGAGGGAAAAATAGCAGTAATAACAGGAGGGGCCCGCGGTATCGGCAAGGAGATTGCTAAGGTTTTAGCCAAAGAAGGTGCCAATTGTGTGCTGTGTGATATAAACGCTCAAGAACTTGAAACAGCAGCAGGAGAAATAGAGAGCTTGGGGGTGCAATGTTTACCGTTGGCTTTAAATGTCTGTAATTTAAAGCAATGTGAAGAGGCGGTGAACAAAATTATTGACAAATTTAAAAAAATAGATATACTAATCAATAACGCAGGCATAACCAGAGATGGATTGCTGCTTAGGATGAAGGAGGAAGACTGGGATTCAGTAATAGCGGTCAACCTTAAGGGGACATTTAACTGGACCAAGGTGGCTATAAAGTTCATGCTCAAGCAAAAATCAGGCCGGATCGTCAATGTGGCTTCAATTATAGGCGTTATGGGTAATGCGGGGCAGGCTAATTATGCAGCGTCAAAGGCTGGAATAATAGGGCTAACCAAAAGCGTAGCTAAAGAGGTGGCATCAAGAAATATTAACGTTAATGCTATTGCTCCTGGTTTTATTGAAACAAAAATGACAGAGGTTTTGTCCGAAGAGGTAAAAGAGGCTATGCGAAAGCAGATTCCCCTTAATAGGTTCGGAAAACCTGAAGATGTCGGTAATTTAGTATTATTTTTAGTCAGTGACGACGCAAGCTACATAACAGGCCAGGTTATCAAAATCGATGGTGGAATGGTAATGTAGCACTCTTGAAAGGAGGAATAAAAAAATGGCAGCAGATGAAAAGGTAAAAGCTATAATAGTTGATCAGTTAGGTGTTAAGGCGGAGGAAGTTAATGTAACAGCTTCTTTTGTTGATGATCTAGGTGCTGATTCTTTAGATACAGTTGAGTTGGTAATGGCACTTGAGGAGGAATTTGGTATTGAGATTCCTGACGAGGACGCAGAGAAAATGACAACTGTTGGTGAAGCAATAAAGTATATTGACTCAAAAACATCAGGTAAAGAATAAGATTCTCAAGGGCAACATTAATTTAACCACAAAATACTATCAAGGATATAGTTTAGTCGATTTAATATTATGGATAAGAAAAGAGTTGTTGTTACTGGTATAGGTGTAGTGTCACCTATTGGAAATACAAAAGAAGATTTTTGGAATTCATTAACTGAGGGGAAAAGCGGGGCAGGTCAAGTAACTTATTTTGACACAACCGATTTTTCATCCACAATTGATGCAGAAGTAAAAAATTTTGAACCTTCCAAATTTATAAACCCCAAAGAACTCAGAAGAATGGACAAATTTGTCCAATTTGCTGTCTGCGCTAGCAAGATGGCTCTGGGAGATTCTGGCTTAGATCTTGATAAATCTGACCGGGATATGATTGGTGTTATTATAGGCACTGGTATCGGAGGACTGCATGTTGTTGAGGAACAGCAGAAGAGTTTTATGGAACGCGGGCCGAAAAAGATTTCACCATTTCTGATACCCATGCTGATTGTGAATATGGCACCAGGCCAGGTTTCCATAAGTCTTGGAATAAGGGGGCCTAATTCATGTGTTACTACCGCTTGCGCTACAGGAGGTCATTGTATCGGGGATGCTTTTAAGATTATCCAAAGAGGCGATGCCCTGGCTATGTTTGCTGGTGGTACAGAGAGTTGTATTACTCCCTTAGGACATGGCGGCTTTTGTGCTTTGAAAGCTTTGACAACAAGAAATGACGATCCGCAAAAAGCATCGCGCCCTTTTGATAGAGATAGAGATGGATTTCTTATGTCTGAGGGTTCCGGAGTAGTAGTTCTGGAAGAATTGGAGCATGCTAAGGCAAGAGGCGCAAATATTTATGCTGAGGTGGTTGGTTATGGGATGAGTGGAGATGCTTATCATATGACAGCTCCTGATCCTAAAGGTACAGGAGGAGCTCGCTGTATGAATCTATCACTTAAAGACGCTGGACTTAATATTGACCAGGTTGACTATGTGAATGCGCATGGGACATCTACCCCGATGAATGACAGGGTTGAGACTCTTGCGATAAAAACAGTTTTTGGAGAGCATGCTAAAAAGCTGGCGGTAAGCTCGACAAAATCAATGACAGGTCATATGTTGGGTGCAGCTGGTGGTGTAGAATTTGCCGCCGCAGCATTAGCGGTAAAAGAGGGTATTATACCTCCTACAATAAATTATACTACTCCAGATCCAGATTGTGATTTGGATTATGTGCCGAATACGGCCAGAAAAAAACAGGTAAATGTCGCTATGTCTAACTCTCTTGGATTTGGTGGGCATAATGTAACATTAGTCTTGAAAAGATTTGAATAAAGCTTGGATTTATTCAATAGTTTGAAAAATTAAGGGGCAACTAATGTTTAGGTTGCCCTTAATTTTTTCAGCTTCATTGATTGACACTATAAGTGATTTTAGGTATAATAAAACACGATTTTAACATTAATCTGCAATCCTAAAAGAAATAAATATTTCTAAAATTAATCAATTTTAGTCAGTTTTAATTATTGATACGTTAATGAGGAAAGGAGCAAAGAATTATGGATTATTTGCTTAGTGAAGAGCAGATAATGGTTAGAGATTTGGCCCGTAAAATCGCTCAGGAAAAGCTTAAACCTATGGTTAAAGAGCTTGAAGAAAAGGAAGAATTTCCTTGGGCAATAATGAAAATGCTTGCAGATGCTGATCTTTTCGGTGTTTATATTGACGAAAAATACGGCGGAATGGGTGCGGGAGTCTTTGAACTTTGTCTGGTTACTGAAGAACTAGCACGAATTTGCGGTGGAGTTGCCGTAAGCTATGCTGCTTCAGCCTTAGGAACAGATCCAATAATACTTTTCGGAAGCGAAGAGCAGAAGAAAAAGTTTTTGCCTGGTTTAGCCAGCGGAAAAAGAATAGGGGCTTTTGCGGTTACTGAGCCTAATGCTGGAAGTGATGCCGGGGCAATTGAAACAACGGCAAAAAAAGATGGAGAGTATTATATTTTAAATGGCTTGAAGCATTTCATCACTAATGGCGGTGATGCGGAGGTTTATGTCATTATTGCTTTGACGGATAAGAGTAAAGGGCAGCGAGGATCTTCTGCTTTTATAGTAGAAAAAGGTACTCCTGGATTTACATTTGGTAAAAAAGAAGAAAAGATGGGCATAAGAACATCTACTACCCGTGAGCTGATATTTCAGGACTGCAAGGTTCCTAAGGCAAATCTGCTAGGTAAAGAGGGTCTGGGATTTATTGTGACAATGAAGACATTTGATCAATCTCGTCCAGGAGTTGCAGCACAGGCTCTTGGAATTGCACAGGGAGCTCTTGATCTGGCTGTTGAATATTCCCGTCAGCGGGTGCAATTCGGCAAGCCGATTTCCAGTTTTCAGGGAATCCAGTTCATGCTTGCGGATATGGCTACGCAGGTAGAAGCAGCGCGGGGCCTTGTTTATAGTGTGGCCAGACAGATTGATAGCGGCAATCCAAAAGTTGCTAAAGAATCAGCGATGGCTAAATTGTTTGCTTCTGATGTGGCTATGAAAGTGGCTACAGACGCAGTGCAAATATATGGTGGTTATGGGTATATGCGGGAATATCCGATTGAAAAATTCATGCGTGACGCAAAAATTACGCAAATTTATGAAGGAACCAATCAGATACAGCGTAGTATAATCGCTACAAATTTAATAAAAGAGGCGCTTGCAGCTTCAAAAAAGAAATAAAAAATGAATATAGTTATTTGTATAAAACAAGTTCCGGATACGACTGATATTCGGATTAATCCAGATGATAATACATTGATTCGGGCAGGAGTAGTGTCTATTATCAATCCCTTTGATATGTATGCTATTGAAGAGGGATTACGTCTTAGAGATAGGTTTGAGGGCAAAGTAACGGTAGTTACTATGGGACCGCCGCAGGCTGAGGCAGCATTGCGTGAAGCAATTTCACTTGGTTGTGATCAGGGGGTTCTTTTATCAGATCGGGCTTTTGCCGGTAGCGATACTCTTGCTACAAGTTATGCCTTGGCAATGGGAATAAAGAAGCTGGGAGATATTGATGTTATCATTTGTGGAAAACAGGCTATTGACGGTGATACTGCTCAGGTGGGACCAGGTATTTCTGTATGGCTTGACATGCCTCAGGCAACATATGTAAAGAAAATAGAAGAGGTCAAAGAGGCAAAGGGTAAAAAGACATTCAGATTGGAAAGAATGGTAGAAGAGGGGCATGAGATCCTTGAAATACCTCTTCCTTGTGTGCTTACCGTGGTAAAAGAGATCAATGAACCAAGAATGCCTTCTTTGAAGGGCATGATGCGTGCTAAAAAAGCTGAAATTATAAAGTGGACGGCAGAAGATGTTAAGGCTGATGAGAAAAAGATTGGCTTAAACGGATCGCCTACCCAGGTAGTTAAGATTTTTAGCCCCCCTTCACGCGTTGGAGGACAGGTTTTGCACGGTGACCCGGAAGATGTGGTAACTAAATTGCGTGAACTCTTAAAAGGTGAAATTAATTAGTTATGGCTATTGAAGTAATTCAAGATAAATGTGTTGGATGTAAACTTTGTTTAAAAGCATGCCCGTTTGATGCTATTGATATGGTTAATAATGTGGCAGTTATTAATGATAAATGTGTTTTATGCGGAGTATGTGTTGATAGCTGTAAATTTGACGCGATTCTTTTAAGAAAAAAAGAAGAAGTCGAGGTAACTCTTGATGAGTATCAAGATGTCTGGGTTTTTGCGGAACAAAAAAAAGGGGAAATCCAGTCTGTGGTTTTTGAACTTCTTGGGGAAGGGAAAAAACTGGCCCAAAAAAGAAACCAGAAGCTGGCTGCTGTACTCTTGGGAAGCGGTATTAAGGCTAAGGCAAAGGAATTAATAGAACGAGGCGCGGATATAGTATATGTGCTGGAAGACGAAAAACTAAAAAATTACCAGGCAGAATATTACTCACAAGCCTTGACTCATATTATACGCAAAGTGAAACCGGAAATTGTACTCACCGGCGCGACATCTATAGGGCGTTCTCTTATTCCCCGTGTAGCAGTTGAGTTAAAAACAGGGCTTACTGCTGACTGTACTGAGCTTGATATTGATGAAGAAAAGGGTATGCTTCTTCAGACAAGGCCGGCTTTTGGCGGAAATATTATGGCAACCATCATTTGTCCAAGCCGCAGGCCTCAGATGGCTACAGTGCGGCATAAAGTAATGAAAGAAGCTGTAGTTGATAAAAAATATAAGGGTGAAATAATAGAAATTGATGCTAAAGAGATTAAACTTAAAAGCAAGACAAACCTTATAGACCTTATTGAGGAGCTTGAAGACACGGTTAATATAGCGGAGGCAGATATCATTGTTTCCGGAGGCCGCGGTGTAGGCAGCGCGGAGAACTTTAAACTTATTGAAGAATTTGCTAAAACGATTGGCGCGGCGGTAGGAGCATCGCGTGCGGCGGTTGATAGCGGTTACAAGCCTTATTCTCATCAAGTTGGGCAGACAGGGAAAACAGTGTGTCCAAAAATTTATTTTGCTATAGGAATATCGGGTCAAATTCAGCATTTGGTAGGCATGCAGTCAGCAGATATTATTGTGGCTATAAACAAAGATGCCGATGCGCCGATTTTTAAACTAGCTACCTATGGTATTGTCGGAGATCTTTTTCAAATCATTCCTCTTCTTACCAAGAAATTCAAAAAATAAACACCAACCCGAATATTTATCGGTACCGTTGTTCTTTGGCGGTAAAAGTGGTGCCAAGTGTAAAATTTACCCA
>JAGLQQ010000007.1 GCA_023136735.1 Candidatus Omnitrophota bacterium
CACTCTTAGGATATGAGAACTATTTTTGCGGATTTAAATGTTGATTTTAGCATGGACGCGTAAAATCACTATTTTCCTCACAGTTACGAAGGATGCGGGATCGAGTTTGAGTAAAAACAGTTTTCATAGCCGAATTGTCTTGACTATCGACGGTGAACTTGTTTGACAATGTACTTTTTGTATGTTATTATACCCAAAAAGGTAAGGTAAAATGAAGTTTAAGCCGGTTGAAGAACAATTAGAGATAATCAAACGCGGGGCTGTTGAGCTTATTTCCGAAAAGGAGCTTACTAAGAAACTGCAGAAATCATATGAGACGGGTAAGCCTCTTGTTATAAAAGCGGGTTTTGATCCCAGTGCTCCGGATATTCATTTGGGACATACTGTTTTACTTCGAAAACTAAAGCAGTTTCAAGATCTTGGGCATGAAATAAAATTCCTTATAGGTGATTTTACGGGCATGATCGGAGATCCTACCGGCAAGTCTGAGGTAAGAAAACAGCTTACCCGCGAAGAAGTAGATAAAAATGCCAAGACCTATCAGATGCAAGTCAGTAAAGTATTGAAAAAAGATATCAATCCTGTGTTCAATAGTCATTGGTTTGAAAAATTTACGCCTTATGAATTTCTGCGTCTGAGCGCGCATCTTACTGTTGCCCAGATGCTGGCCAGAGAGGATTTTAAACAGCGTTATTCTAAGGGGCAGGATATCAGCATACTGGAATTTATGTATCCCTTACTACAGGGATATGATTCTGTTGAATTAAAGGCAGATGTGGAGCTTGGCGGCACAGACCAGAAGTTTAACTTACTTGTAGGCAGACAGATGCAAAAGGACTGCAATGTTCCTCAACAGTGTGTGCTTATGATGCCTTTGCTTGAAGGTCTTGACGGCGTTCAGAAAATGAGTAAAAGCCTTGATAATTATGTTGGTATTGATGAGCCTGCTGATGTGATGTACGCAAAGTTGCTGTCCATATCTGATGAGCTTATGTACCGCTATTATGAACTGCTTAGCGATGTGCCATTGACTGATATAAAAAAATATAAGAGTGATATCGCCTTAGGAGCTTTGCATCCAAAAAAATGCAAAGAGAATCTCGCGCTTCTTATAACAAAAGACTATTACAGCACGGATATTGCCCGGAAAGCTGCTGAGATTTTTAACAGCCGCCATAGTAACGGTGCTGATTTGAATGCTGCTGAGAATTTTGAAGATAAAAAAATTCCTAAAAATGAGTGGAAAGATGGAAAACTCTGGATCTGTAAAATAATTACGCTTGCGGGAGCGGCGGCAAGTACTTCTGAGGCGCGGCGTTTGATAAAGCAAAATGCGGTAAAATTAGCAGGAAAAACAGTTACGGATATGAATTTGGAATTACCTTGTCCGACGGCAGAGGGTTCTGCCGATGCATATCTTATAAAAATAGGTAAAAAGCAATTTATACGTATAATTGCGGATGACTAAAACTACAAATATCCTTATTCAATCTGCACAATTTTTAAAAGGTGTAGGTCCTAAAAATATCAAATCCCTTAATAAACTCAGTATTTTCAATATACGTGATCTGCTTTTTTATTTTCCGCGTAGATATGAAGACAGAAGTAATCTGAAAAAAATTAATAAGATCAGTGTTGGTAGTGTGGAAACCGTACGCGGACGTGTGCTGACTATGGGCCTGCGGCGTTTGCGAGGCAGGAAAACTATTTTTCAGATTGCCGTGGGTGATGATAGCGGTGTGCTTTATGGGACATGGTTTAATCAGCCGTATATGAAAAATGTTTTTAAGATGAATGATGATGTTATCCTACATGGCAAGGTAGATCGTTATTCAAAACTGCAGATTAATTCACCTGAATATGAAATCCTTAAAAGCGATGATGAAGACACCATTCATACAGGGAGGATTGTGCCGGTTTATTCGCTCGTGGCTGATGTCTATCAGCGTTATTTACGTTCTTTGATCAAACGCACTCTGGATACTTATATGGATGAGGTTATGGAATTTATGCCGTGTGAAATTTTAAAGAATGGTGATTTAATCGGTATAAAACAGGCACTTCTTAATATTCATTTCCCTGAGGATTTTAAAAAATTAGAGATTGCCAGAGAAAGAATGATATTCGATGAGTTTTTCCTGCTGCAGTTTGCAATTGCCATAAAAAAGCATGATATGAAGGAAAATATTAAGGGAATAAAATTCAAGATGAGAGGGGCGCAAATCGATAAATTTGAAAAAAAACTTCCTTTTGAGCTAACCAGCGATCAAAAGAATGTAATAAAAGATATTCAAGGAGATATGCGCTGTGTAAAGCCGATGAACAGGCTTTTGCAAGGTGATGTCGGCAGCGGTAAGACCATTGTAAGCGTGTGGGCGCTTGTTGGTTGTGCGGCTGAGAAATATCAAGCTGCACTAATGGCACCAACTGAAATACTTGCCAGACAGCATTATTATAATATAACTGAAATGCTTAATCCATTAGGTATAAATGTGGTGCTTCTTGTCAGCGGCATGAAAAAGAAAGAAAAAGAAGAAGTAATCAGTAAAATAGCTGAAAATAAAGCGGATATAGTAATCGGTACGCATGCTCTTATCCAGGATTCGGTGGTTTGGAAAAAATTAGGATTAATAATTATTGATGAACAGCATAAATTCGGAGTAATTCAAAGAGTAAAACTGCAGAAAAAAGGTAAGGCTCCTGATGTTCTGGTAATGAGCGCAACTCCGATTCCACGGACATTGGCTATTACAGTGTATGGAGATATGGATATTTCGACTATACGTCAACTTCCTCCCGGAAGAACTCCTATAGAGACTTACTGGATCAGTGAGAAAAAAAGAAAAGATTTTTATGCTTTCTTAAAAAAGAAGATAAAAGAGAAAAACCAGGTTTATGTTGTTTACCCGATAGTTGAAACATCTAAAGTGCTTGATTTGAAGGCAGCTGCAAAGATGTATGAGCATTTTAAACAGGATGTTTTTCCTGATAATAATGTAGGGCTGATACATGGCCGGATGAAAGATGAAGAAAAAAAAGATGTAATGCAGCGGTTTTTGGCAGGGAAAGTGGATATTCTGGTGGCGACAACGGTTATTGAAGTTGGCATTGATGTGCCGAATGCCTCAATTATTCTCATTGAGCATGCTGAACGTTTTGGTCTTAGCCAGCTGCATCAGCTTAGGGGGAGGGTAGGCAGAGGAACAAAGAAGTCTTACTGTGTGTTGCTTTCAGAAGCAAAAAGTGAAGATGCTGCTAAAAGGCTCTCAGCTATGATAAATACTAATGACGGGTTTAAAATAGCTGAGGTAGATCTGCTAATACGGGGTCCAGGTGAATTCTTTGGTACAAGACAGCATGGGATGCCTGAACTGAAAATTGCTAATATCCTGGATGATCGCAAGCTGCTGCTTGCTGCCCGAAAAGAAGCATTTTCATTGATTGAGCAGATACCAAATATAAAGGAAGAAAAGGATAATCTAATTATCAGTGAAATGCTCGCCAGATTCCCCCAGAATCAAGATCTTTTTTCTGTTCGATAGTTTATTCAAGCATCTAAAACTTGTACCTGGCTGCTAACCCCTAATATTTTTATAAAATAATCAAGATATGCTATCAAGGTGAAAGGCAACAAGATGTGCGGCTATGAAAACTGTTTTTACTCATTATTGTTTTACATCCCTGAAAAACTCTGAGGGAGTCATCGGCTTTTAAACATCCATGTTAAAACCGATGTTTAAATCCGTAAAAACAGTTATTCATATCCTAAAAAGGTAGACATTTCTTGAGAATAATACATACTTTTTTGCTATTAGCTATAAGCCATTAGCTATCGACTAGCTAACCCCCCTAATAGCTGTTTTTACTGATTTTAAATCTTGAATTGACCTTTTTGTGTTTTTTTGCTATATTTATCTCTATATCCCTATGGTCTAAAATGTCTAAAAATACAACCTTACGGAGATAAATTTACATGAGTAAAGATGTTTTTACCCACCATCGGCCTCAGTGGAAAACCCATATAGGGTTTTTGCTTGCAGCTATAGGTTCTGCCGTTGGGCTGGGTAATATATGGCGTTTCCCATATCTTTGTTATAAAAACGGTGGTGGTGCGTTTCTGCTGCCATATTTTATAGCTTTATTTATTGTCGGGATACCTTTAATGATCCTGGAGATAGCCTTGGGTCATAAAATGCGCGGTTCTGCTCCTGCCTCAGTTGCCAGTATTGATAAAAAGTGGGAATGGGTTGGCTGGTGGCAAGTAATATTGGGTATGATCGGCATCCTGCTTTATTATGCTGTTGTTATTTCCTGGTGTGTAAATTATTTTTTCTTTGCTTTTTCAGGCGCTTGGACAAGTGATCCAAACGCCTTTTTCTTTCAAAAATTTCTTATGACCAGTGCAAGCCCTTTTGATATCGGGGATATCAGAACACCTATACTTTTCGGTCTCATGCTGGTTTGGTTCTTTCAGTGGCTTATTGTTTTTTTCGGCGTGCAAAAGGGCCTTGAGCGTGCTAATAAAATATTTATGCCTCTTTTAATTGTACTGACGGCGACGATTGTTGTTTGGAGTATGAGATTGCCAGGTGCCGGAGAGGGAATCGCATTGTACTTTAAGCCGCAGTTTTCAAAGCTTAAGGATATCAGGGTGTGGATGGATGCCTTCAGTCAGATATTCTTTTCCCTCAGCCTTGGTTTTGGAGTGATACTGGCATATGCTTCGTATCTGCCTAAAAAAAGCCAGATTGTCAAAGACTCTTTTATTATATGCATGGTTAACTGTTTGTTTTCTGTTTTTGCCGGGTTAGGAGTGTTTTCAGTACTCGGTTATATGGCTCAGTCAACAAATCAGCCGATTAGTGAGGTTGTAACTGAATCTATAGGGTTGGCTTTTGTCGTATATCCCAAGGCGATAAGTTTACTTCCGGCATTCTCGCGAGAATTTGGTTTGATTTTTTTTGGAATTCTGGTAATTGCTGGTCTTTCATCTGGAATCTCGATTTTGGAAGGTATAACCTCCGCAATAATCGATAAATTCCATTATCCTCGAAAAGTTGTAGTCTCGGTTCTGTCAGTGATTGGGTTTCTGGGCGGGATGATATTCACCACCAGAGCCGGATTGCTTTGGCTTGATATCGTGGATCATTTTGTTACGCATTACGGTATAGTTATTGCCGCAATACTTGAATGTTTTCTTGTTGGATGGGTATTTAAAGCAAAAAATCTACGAGAGCACAGTAATCATTATAGCACTTGGGAGCTTAAGAAATGGTGGTGGGATGTTTCTGTGAAAGTGATTGCACCTCTCATATTGCTGGGATTACTGATGAGCACGATATTTGAGGAGATTGCCACTCCTTATGGTAATTACTCACGATTAGCTGTTATTGTAATTGGCCGAGATTGGATTTTTATGACTGTTTTTGTCGCTCTCTTTGCCGCATCAAGCTCATGGAAGGTGGATCCGAAACACAGAATGCTTGAATTGGGAAAAAAATAGATTAAGATTGTTTTTAACTGAATTGCCGCATAACTTATACACTCAGAAGGAGGTTGTCAGGAATGGAAAAATATTCTGAAAGTACTGTTCGCAATGTTGCATTGGTCTCTCACAGTGGGGCAGGTAAAACATCTTTAGCAGATTCAATGCTTTTTAACTGCCAGCAAGTGAGCAGACAAGGGCGTGTTGATGAAGGAAATTCCATCAGCGATTTTGACCCAATTGAAATAAATCACAAAATTTCTATTAATGCTTCTATTTTGCATTGTATCTCAGGCAAAACGAAAATTAATATAATCGATACTCCCGGCTATGCTGATTTTATCATGGAGCTTCGCAATTCCGTTCCAGCAGCCGATGTGGCTATAGTTGTTATCGGAGCACCTGATGGAATCGAAGTAGGGACGCAAAGAGTTTGGGGAATTCTAGATGAGGCAAAACTGCCTAGGGCTATATTTGTAAGTAAGCTGGATAAAGAAAACGCGGATTTCTACAGTACAGTTGATGCTATTAGAAAAGAATTTGGGGATCAATGCACTCCCTTGTTTTTGCCCATAGGAAAAGAAGCGAACTTTAAAGGTGTGGCTAATTTGCTGACTAAAACTGGATGGGACGGGCTAACTGATGATGAAAAGGTGAAAGCGGAAAAATTTCGAGAGACATTTATCGAGATAGTAGCCGTAGCTGATGATGCGATAGTAGAAAAGTACCTTAATGCAGAAGAATTAACGCAAGAAGAAATTTGCCGGGTTTTTAAGCTGGCCTTTAGAGATACTGCTGTAATTCCAATTTTTTGCGGAAATTCTATTGATGGTATTGGGGTAAAGGAATTGATCGAGAAAATTGTTAATTACTTTCCGGCACCGTCTGCTGTAGAAAAAATTGAAGGGGTTGATTCCCAAACCAAAGAGAAGAAGGAAGTGGTAACTAAGAGTGATCAGCCTTTTACCGGATATGTGTTCAAGACGATATCTGATCCTTATGTGGGGCAGCTAAGTGTGTTCAGAGTAGTTTCCGGCAGTCTAAGTTCGAATACGGAGTTTTTTAATGTTACAACCGGTACTTCAGAGCGTTATGGCCAGCTTTATGTTCTGCAGGGTAAAGAGCAAATTCCGGTTGATATTGTAGCCGCAGGAGATATAGGAGCTGTTGCGAAGTTAAAGAACACGCATACTGGTGACTCGATGGGTGGTGCCAAAAATAAGGTCTTATTTAATTTAAGCCGTCAAATGGAGCCGTCAATTTCTTATTCACTTAAACCCAAAACAAGGCAGGATGAGGAAAAAATTTCTCAGGCTTTGTCAAAAATGACTACTGAAGATCAAGGGATCAGGGTAACACGTGATCCACAGACAAAAGAGTTAATTCTATCCGGTATGGGCGATATGCATCTTGAGATAGCAATCGAACGATTGAAAAGCCGTTACCATGTTGAAGTTGCTGTAGGAACGCCTAAAGTTGCTTATAAAGAGACTATAAAGAAAACGGTCAAAGCTCATCATAAATACAAAAAGCAATCAGGAGGACGTGGTCAGTACGGTGATGTTTGGATTGAGATATCTCCTCTTCCAAGAGGAGAGAATTTTGAATTTGTGGATAAGATCGTAGGCGGTTCTGTTCCCAAGCAATATATTCCGTCTGTGGAAAAGGGAGTGCGTAAAAAAATGGTAGAAGGCATTATTGCCGGATATCCGCTTGTAGATATTAAGGTAACCCTTTATGACGGTTCTTATCATAACGTCGATTCATCAGATATGGCTTTTCAAATAGCTGCCGGCATGGCTTTAAAAGAGGGAATCCTTGAGGCAAACCCAGTTCTTATTGAACCAGTTATGCATGTGGAAGTAGTAATCGGCCCAGAATATATGGGGGCGATAAACGGAGACTTGAGCTCACGCCGCGGCCGTGTGCAGGGTATGGAGCAGGTAGGAAAATATGAAATGATAAAAGCTCAGGTACCGCTTTCAGAAATGTTGAGATATGCAACTGATTTGCGTTCCATGACACAGGGGCGGGGATCTTACTCAATGAGCTTTTCCCATTATGAAGAAGTGCCGAGCAAACAGACTGAGAAGATCATAAGTCAGTCAAAGATGGTAGAGAAGGAAGAGGTACATTAAGGTATTTTTAACCTGAGATGATAGAAGGTACTGATGCATAATAGAAACGGGTTTACCTTAATTGAAATATTAATTGCCTTGACGATTTTAGGAATTGGGTTGGTGTCTGTGTTGGGTTATTTGCCGATTGCCCTTGAGGCTTCAAAAAAAGCAGCTGATTTGACAATATCGACTTTGATTGCTAAAAAGTATGTTGAAGAAATAAAGTCGGCAAGTTTTGCTGATATTACCGCTGCTGATGCCTATGATACAGCTGGAGCATATCTGATTGATAGTGATTTTGGGAATTTTTCTTATATGATAGCGATAAGTAATCCCGGCATAGCAAATACTAAGGACGTGACTATAAATGTTCGTTGGAGTTTTAAGGGTAAAGATAATTCAGAAACCTTTGAGACAATGATTGTAAAATACAATCCAAGCTGATTATATAGTATCGTGTTTAAAAACGAAGGACGCGAAATTAGTTATGAGTGACGAATGATAAATTATGAGTTACGAGTTTCCTTAATGAGAAGGACCCAAAAGCAAAAAAAGATGATAGCTTTTTGACTGGAATTAATTAGCTGTTAAAACGCGATACTCAATACGCGATACGCAATACGAATATAAATGTTTAAAAATAGGAGTGATTATTTTATGTCTGGACATTCAAAATGGGCGAGTATAAAACATAAAAAAGCAGCTACAGATTCAAAAAGAGGTAAGCTGTTTACAAAACTGATTAAAGAATTGACTGTTGGGGCGCGCGAAGGTGGTGGTGATCCGGATGCAAATCCACGCCTTAGACTTGCTATACAGAAGGCAAAAGACTCTAATATGCCTAAAGACAATATCGAAAAGGCTATAAAGAAGGGTACTGGTGAGCTGCCTGGTGTGATTTATGAATCTATGGTTTATGAAGGATATGGTCCTAGCGGTGTGGCGGTTCTTGTTGATGTACTTACTGATAATAAGAACAGAGCCGCGGCTGAAGTTCGTAGTATATTTACCAAAAAAAATGGAAATATGGCCGGAGCCGGATCTGTTGCTTGGCAGTTTAAGCAAAAGGGTGTGATAATAGTCAGTAAGGAAAAAAGTGAGGAAGATAATCTGATGAATATCATCCTTGAAAACGGAGCTGAGGATATGCAGACTGAAGATGATGTTTATGAGATAAGTACTCAGCCTAGAGGATTTGAGGCAGTAAAAAAAGCTATTGAGAGCAGCGGTATTGAAATTGCTTCCGCGGAGGTAACAATGGTTCCTGATTCTACTGTTAATATTGCTGATAAAGGAGTTGCTCTGCAGGTTCTAGGTCTTATCAACGCATTAGAAGATAATGATGATGTGCAGAATGTTTATGCTAATTTTGATATTCCTGATAATATATTATCGGAAATTGAACAATAAGGAAGATATCCATGAGAGTCTTAGGAGTTGATCCAGGGCTGCAGTGCGTAGGATACGGTGTTATAGAATTTACTAAACAGACGTCTTGTATCTCTGTGCGTGGGCGTGATCATAGACTGAAGCTTGTTGAAGCAGGATTTATCAAGACCTGCTCAAAAGATAAATTCACAAATAGATTAAATAAGATATATAATGGTCTTATACAAGTGTTTGAAGCTTGCAAGCCGGATGTGGTTGCAATAGAGGAGCTTTATTCTCATTATAAAAATCCTAAGACAGCTATATTGATGGCGCATGCGCGGGGTGTTATTTGCCTTGTTGCAGCTCAGCATAAACTTAGTGTTTCAGGTTATGCTCCCAAAAAGGTAAAAAATGCGGTAACCGGATCCGGTGCCGCGACGAAATCTCAGATGCAGAGAGTTATTAAAGAAACACTGGGGCTTAAGTCTGTACCCGAACCGCATGATGTTGCCGATGCTTTGGCGATGGCTATAACCCATATTAATATAATCAACAGGAAAATATGATTTGTAGAATTTCAGGTAGAATAATACAAAGAAGAGAAAATTCACTGCTTGTTGAAGTTGGCGGATTCGGTTATGAGGTTTTTATACCTCAAGGGGTTATGAAATGCCTAATCCAAGATGAAAGCGAATGTGAATTTGTTACATTTCATTATCACCAGGCAGATCAAAATAAGAGTATACCGATTTTGATTGGGTTCCTGAATGAGATTGAGAAAGAATTTTTTGAAAGATTTATTACTGTTTCCGGTATCGGCCCTAAAGCCGCAGTTAAGGCAATATCCGAACCGATACCTGTTATAGCCAGAGCCATTGATTCCGGTGATATTGCTTTTCTTAAGTCATTGCCAGGTATTGGCACACAAAGAGCAAGAGAAATAGTCGCGAAACTTCAAGGTAAGGTGGGAAAGTTTGGTCTTATTAAAGGAATTATTCGTGAGGATAAAAACATTCCTGGCGTTAGCGATATAGAGCAAGAGGCAGTAGCTGTTCTTTTGCAGCTGCAATATAAAAAACCTGAGGCAGAAAAAATGATCAAGAATGCCATAACGAGAAATCCAGATGTTAAAAATTCGGAAGAGCTATTAAATGAAGTCTATAAACAAAGATCAAATCAATAAAAAGCAAGAAATGCTGAGAGAGACTGTGCTTATGCAGCAGGAGACAGAAGATGATCTGGTTCTTAATCTATCTCTTCGTCCTTTGCAATTCGCCGATTTTATCGGACAAGATAAGCTTAAAGAAAATCTCCAGATAGGTATCCAGGCGGCAAAATCGAGAAATGAACCGCTTGAGCATTTAATGCTTTCAGGCCCTCCGGGCTTGGGCAAAACTACTCTTGCGCATATTGTTGCCCATGAAATGGGAACAAAGATAACTACTACTTCAGGTCCCGCCATTGAAAGGGCAGGCGATCTTATCGGAATACTTACCAACCTTGAGCACGGTGATATTCTTTTTATTGATGAAATTCATAGATTGTCAAAAATAGTTGAAGAATTCCTTTATCCTGCAATGGAAGATAATAAGATTGACTTTGTTATTGATAAGGGGCCATACGCGAAGACTATCCAGTTTAATCTTAAGCCTTTTACGCTTATTGGAGCAACAACCCGCTCAGGACTGCTGAGCGCGCCTTTGCGCAGTCGTTTTGGAATGTACTACCATATTGATTTTTACCCCTGGCAGGAATTGGTAAATATTATTAAAAAATCAGCGGAAAAACTTGGGCTGGAGCTTGATGATAAAAGCGCCCAGATTATAGCTAAAAGATCGAGAGGAACTCCACGCGTAGCTAATCGTCTTTTGCGCAGGGTTAGAGATTATAGTGAGGTCAAGGCAAACGGTGTGATTAATTCAGAAATTACAGATATTGCTTTGGATCTGCAAGGGGTTGATGCCCTCGGGCTTGATGAAATCGATCGCAGAGTGCTTGGAGTAATAATTGATACATATGACGGAGGGCCTGTAGGAATTGAATCGATTGCTGCTACTTTAAATGAAGAAAGTGATACTATTGTTGATGTTGTGGAGCCATATCTGTTAAAGATGGCTTTACTTAAGAGAACGTCCAGAGGTCGCCAGGCAACAGAGCTTGCCTATAAGCATCTTGATTGCAAAAAAACAAAAGATACTCAACGGGAGATATTTGAATAATGCATAGCAAAAGAATACTTCTTCATATGTGCTGTGCTCCTTGTGAAATTTATCCGCTTAAAAAGCTCAGATCCATGAATTGGGAGGTAGAGGGGTTTTTTTATAATCCAAATATATATCCGCATACTGAATATGCTTTGCGAAAAAAATATGTTATGGATTATTCTAATCGGGTTAATTGTGATATATATTTCTGTGAAGGCTACCATGATGAAGAATTCAATAATGCTATTAAAAATAATCTTGATAAGCCTGAGCGTTGTATGAATTGTTGGTATTTGAGGCTGAACAAAGCAGCTGAGCACGCGAAAATGATCAAAGTAGATACTTTTTCCACTACTTTGCTGGTCAGTCCTTATCAGGATAAACAGGCAATAAAACTTCTAGGAGAAAAAGCGGCAGCCGAGCACGGAGTTAATTTTTTCTATTATGATTTCAGTGTTGGATATCAAGAAGCTGTAAAGATTTCCAAAATAGAACAATTATACCGTCAGAAATATTGCGGATGCAAATACAGTCTCGCTGAGAGTTCAGCGGTGAAGGTAAAAGGAATATAAACAACTATTTTTACTCCCACCGCAAAGATTGGCGGACAGGCATTCTCGTCCGCCTCAGGCGGACCCCCAGGGAAACATTGTTTTTTTAGACCTCCATGTCAAAACCAATGTTTAAATCCGTAAAAACTATTGTTCATATTCTAAAAGTGCAAACATTTCTTGGATATAATACAATATAAATTATTCAAAAGAGGGTTTAAAGTTTTGAGTGAAATGAAAATATCAGATTTTGATTATCATCTTCCGCGGGAATTGATCGCGCAGTTTCCTGCTAAACGCCGTGATGAATCACGGCTTTTAATTATCCAGAGAAAGACGGGGCAGATAAGGCACGGTTTTTTTAAGGATATTGCCGGCATGTTCAAAGCGGCTGATGCCTTGGTTTTAAATGACACAAAAGTAAGGCCGGTGCGTGTAATAGGCCATATTAAAGAAAAGAAGATCGACATTCTTCTTGTTGAGAGGATAAAAAAAAATTGCTATTATGTTAAGGCTTTGCCCGGGAAAAAACTCAAACCCGATGTGATAATCAATTTCACCGGCAATAAATACACAGCGGTAGTGAAAGATTGTCAAGAGGCTAGAGTTAAGGGTATGAAACTGATTGAGTTTACGCTTGAAGAGGATATTGATACTGTATTAGATGATATTGGAGTTATGCCATTGCCTCCATATATAAAGCGGGAAGTTTCTGCTGCTGATAATTCAAGATATCAGACTGTATACGCGAAAAATCCCGGGGCCATTGCCGCGCCAACGGCGGGCCTGCATTTTACCCAAGAGATAATTGATGCTATTAAAGAGAAAAATAATAAAATAATTAATATTACTCTTCATGTTGGTATGGGAACATTTTTGCCGGTAAAAGTAGATGATATCTCGATGCATCAGATGCATAAAGAGCATTTTGAGTTAAGTGTAAGTGCTGCGGCCCAGATCGAAAATGTAAAACTAATGAAGGGGAGAATCTGTGCTGTTGGAACTACAGTTGCCAGGGTTCTGGAAACTTGTGCTGTAAAAGGTGATGAGTTTTCTATTAAGGCGCAAAAGGGGCAGACTGATTTGTTTATTTATCCGCCTTATGAGTTTAAGGCTGTAGATGTGCTGCTTACCAATTTTCACTTGCCGAAAACTACTCTGCTAATGCTCGTATGTGCTTTTGCTTCAAAAGAACTGGCTCTTGAAGCATACGCTAAGGCGGTTGAGTCTAAGTACAGGTTTTTTAGCTATGGAGACGCGATGCTAATTATCTAGGGGATGGGGAATAGGGTGTAGGGAGTAAAAACAGGGACTAGCGGATAGCGTTTAGCGATTAGAAAAAGCAGGCAAAAGTTAAAAGCTAATTATATTTTATTATTTGAAGCGATAAGCAATACTAAAAAAGGAAAAACTAATGAGCTTCAAAGTAGTACATAAAGATAAAAATTCAAAAGCCAGACTGGGATTATTGAACACAAAGCGAGGCATTATCCAAACACCTGTTTTTATGCCGGTCGGAACTCAAGCAACAGTAAAGGCAATATCTCCCGCTGCTTTAGAGGAAATGGGAGCTGAGATTATTCTCGGCAATGCATATCATTTATATTTAAGGCCTGGAACCGACCTGATAAAAAAAGCGGATGGATTGCATAAGTTCATGAACTGGCACGCTCCTATCCTTACTGATAGCGGAGGTTATCAGGTATTCAGTCTTTCAATATTGCGAAAGGTAACGGACAAGGGAGTAAAGTTCCAATCGCATATTGACGGATCAACTCATTTTATCGGGCCTAAGGAGTGTCTTGAAATACAAGATATTTTAGGGAGTGATATATGCATGGTCCTTGATGAGTGCGCGCCTTATCCTTGCGAGTATGAAAACGCTAAGATCGCGATGAAGCGTACGCTTGATTGGGCAAAGATTAGTGCGAAAGTGAAGTTAAACAGCGGTAATAAAGTTTTTGGAATTGTACAAGGCAGTACATATCAGGATCTTAGGCAAGAGTGCGCAAAGGAACTTGTGAATATGGATTTTGATGGCTATGCTATCGGGGGAGTGAGTGTTGGGGAGCCTCCTGAGCTTATTTATAAAACGGTTGAATATACCCTGCCTCTTTTGCCTGATTGTAAGCCGAAGTATATTATGGGCATGGGCACGCCTGAAGATATTCTTGAGAGTATCTCCTTTGGAGCAGATATGTTTGACTGTATTATTCCCACACGTTACGGCCGTACGGCAAATGCTTTTACCAGCCAGGGTAAATTAAATCTTCGTAATGCCCGCTTTACTCAGGATTTGACTCCTGTAGACCCGGAATGTTCCTGTTATCTTTGTAAAAACTTTACCAGAGCCTATGTAAGACATCTCTTTTACGCAAACGAAATGCTGGGCCCGCAGCTTTTATCAATACACAATGTGCATTTTTATATAAATCTTATTAAGCAGGTTCGCGTTGCGATTACCGCTAATGAGTTTATTGAATTCAAAAAGAGCTTTTTGGAAAAGTATAAATATAGCAAAAAGGAAAAATAACTGAAGGTAGATCTTAAAAGAATTGTTTTCCTTGGTTTAAGCATTATTCTAATGAACTGTGCTTTTTGCCAAGCGGATACAGTTTATCTTAAAAACGGTAAAGTTATCGAAGGGAAGATAGTGGAAGAAACTGATGACTTTGTGAGAATTAGCCGGTTAGATTTTAACTTTAAAATTAAATATTTGAAAAAGTCTATTAAAAAAATAGAAAGAGACGCAAATATCGAGGATATTTCGGCAAAAAGTGATTTATCGTCTGATGAGGTAAATAAAAATAGTAGTTCGGTTAAGGCTAAAGATAATATAGATACACGGAGTTTTTCAAATATAAACGAACAGCCGCAGGTGGTGGAGAAAAATGAATATATTGTCTACTTGCCGGCTGGTATAAATAATTTTAAAAAGATATATCCTTTAGTTATAATATTTCACCCTGCAGCAAAGGCAAGGGATATGATAGAATTCTGGAGACCGATAGCAGATGAAAATAAATTTATTCTATATGCATCTAAGAAATTCAGAAATGATGTAAAAGACTGGCTGGAAATAGAAGACCGCATGATAAGAGAGGTTTGCCGCAATTACCCTGTAGCTGAGGAGAAAGTTATCGCAACAGGCTTATCTGGAGGGGGTATGGGTGCTCATATGTATTCAGTGTTTAGGGAAGATCTGATAAGCGCTGTAATCACTAATGTCGGACGAATACATCCTGAAAAAAACATAAAGAGACTTATCCGAGGAAAAAGATAGTGGCTTTTCTGGCAAGCGCTGGAGATCCTAATTATAGGCTAATGCACGATGACCTCAGGTTTTTAAATGAATGCCAATGGCAGACAAGGTGGATGACTTTTGACGGAGGACATGTAATGGCCCCATTGGTGGAATATCAAAAGGCTGTTCTATGGATACAATCGCTTTGGAAATAGGATGAAGAAGGGTACAGTTTGATTTGCCCTAAAATATCGGTCCTTTTTTCACCCCATTTTCCCAACATTGCTTTCTTGCATGTAAGGCTGAGGAGTTA
>JAGLQQ010000070.1 GCA_023136735.1 Candidatus Omnitrophota bacterium
GAATCCCAAAGGGTTTCTTCAATGCTTTTTTGTTTTTTTACTAATTTCTTAGCCATTAAGTTCCTTTTCAAAAATAAAGTTTACTTGTTAAAGAAGCAATCGGTCAGACCCCGAAAACGTAAAGCCTATCATCCTCTGGCCAATTCTTTACAGCTTGTTGTTTATCAACTTTACTAATATTTGTTTCTTTTTCCATTTTTATTTCCACAAAAAAGATTCTCTCCACCCATCCAATAACCCCATCACCTCATAGAACTTAGGTATATCTATAGAATGATCTAATAAGTCATTTATCTCATCCTGCCAATCAACTCTGATTTCTTTTTCTATCGGCAATTTACTCATAAGATTATTAATTGCGAAAAGAACTGAACCGATGCGTTTTGCATTTACTGTACTCCAGTCACCTTTTTTGGGGACTTCCATAGCAATGGATAACTGCCTATTCCATATTCTGCTATGGTGAGCGCAAATATTTCGTGTATAGGTAAAAGTGTGAAGCCATGAAGAAAGCACAGAGGAATGATACCCTAGACTTTTTGATATCGCTATTTGATCTGGACGAAGTAAATTGTGGTACAACTGAGATAAAGCACCAAAAGACATAACCTCAACCGCCATCCAAATCGGAATCTGCGGAAAACCTTTATATTTATTTTTATAGTGCTCAACAAACGTTTCTTTTGATCGCTTTATTTCTTCGTGAATCTTTATAAGCCATTCAAAATGTTTTTTCTTATTAAAAAATATTTTAGATTCCTCGTGAGCAAAGGCTCCGTATTTGTTTGCCAGATAATAAGAAACAGCTGTGCGAACAGATATTTCAATAACCTCAAGAGCTTCGTCTATTAAAAAACGTAATCGGCGGTCAAATTCATAAAGTTTTTGGATTTTTTCGAAGATTACGCCGGGATGAAATTGATGTCGTTTTATCTCAAACGGAAGGCAATACGCACTTAACCGATAGTAATTAACCTGACTTAAAAATTGTTCAGCTTTTTCACAATCCGAAACTACAAGACCGCGACTAGTGAGTAATTCAATTTGTTTATCGCAGGAAAGAGGGGGTTTATTATACTTTTCCATAACACCCCCACATAAAAGAAAAAACCCGTCCAAAATGCGCATTAACTCGAAAGCTAAGAGGCGTGACGGGTGTGTTACTAATAATATACCTAATCCATGAAAAAAATGCAAGTTTTTTTGTTTTTTGCAACATTAGTCTTCCCCTCATAAAACTTTTCATTCTTCCAAAAAATATCCCGCTGGCTTCTTAAGAATTTTAGCCATTTTCAACAGTGTTTCAATCGACGGTATTGTAACTCCGGATTCGTACCGTGAAATACTCTTCTGCTTCGCGTCGATTTTTTCTGCTAGCTCAGTCTGGGTTAAATCTAATTCCACGCGAGCCAATTTGATTTTCTTGCCTAATTTTTTCGCGTCCATTTTTCCTCCTTGACAACATACATACATATGGTATACTTTAAGTAGATCACGATAAGAGGCTATCCAAAGGGTTTTGTCCCGAGGTAATGCCTCTTTTTTTATCTCTTTTTATATTCCAATTTATCTTTTAGCCCATTCATAAACAACATCTGAGGAACAAAGTTTCTTAATAAAGATGAAAACCCATGGCGATTAGGAATAACTATCTTTAATAGTTTGTTTTCCTTGTTAAGATGCTCTATTAAGCAGTGAAAATCCCCATCCCCAGAAACTATAACAGCCTTATCATAATTTGAATATTCCAGCATGGTATGCAGCACTAACTCAGCATCTATATTCCCTTTAGGCTTTCCGTTCGAAAGAAATAAAGTCGGCTTAAAAATTAAAATATATCCATACTTTTGCAATGAGGTATAAAGACTTTCGTTTGTAGCGATATATCCTATAAAAAGAAATGCTTTGGTAACAGCATATTTATCCTCTAAATACTTTCTAAACCTCATAAAATCAAGCTTCCACCCTTGATCTATAATGGAAAGATTTAAATTTTGACTGTCAATAAACGCATAGTTATTTCCTTGTTTTTTCATATAGACAGCCTCCTTTTCCTCCAAAAATAATACTTGACATGATATACCTTTTAAGGTATAATTTAGTCATAAAAGGAATACATAGTTTATTAGCCTATAGTGAATAATATATACCTGTTTAGGGATAAAATCAAGAATTATGAATAATGCAAAATGATTATAAACAAGCAAAACATACAATAACAAATAAAATGCCGTAACCACAGTTACTTCCGTGTAGTTACGGCTAAATTGTTTGCCAACCCAACGTTAGCAAAATAGTATGGCGGAGAGGCTGGGATTACGTCCCCATCGTGTCGCACCTTCCGCTAACCCTTGTAATACAGGGCCGTGCTCAGGTGTCTCACTCTCCAAAGAGAAACCCTTATGGTTTCCCCTTGGCTACCCCTTCCTTCCGCATGGAAGTTCAAGTACGCCGATAGGAGGAAACAATCTTTCCTCCTATAACCTCCTTTTTGGGTTCTCTCCCCTGACTCTCAGAAAATAAAAAACCCAGCCAAAGACTGGGTTTTGATTTTCTGGCGGAGAGGCTGGGATTCGAACCCAGGGATCCAGTTTCCCAGATCAACCGCTTAGCAGGCGGCTCCTTTCGGCCACTCAGGCACCTCTCCTCGAATAATTTTCTTAAAGGCGTTTCCGCCTTTATATGCTTTTACTTTTTTTTCTAAGTCTCTAGCATCTTTTATAGATGCAACTTCTTTATATCTCACTAACTCCCATGGAGTATTCCTATTGCTATACACGCCACCAAAGCCTAAGTTATGTTCTTCTAGCCTTCTTGGTAGATTATCTGTAGAGCCAATATAATATTTCTTACTCTTTTGGCTTTGCAATATATACACAAACCCGTTTTTCATCTGCTAAAAATTTCGGCCATCCCGCCTTGGCGGGACAAGCTCAGTTTACCCCGCCAACGGCGGGGGCACCTCTCCGAAAAATTACGCAGTAATTTTGAGGACCTCGAATCCCCAATTCTTTTGGGGGAGAGGTCTTTAATCATACTTTATTCTTTAGGATTTCTCGCTATGCTCGAAATGATTATAACGTTGCTTCAATAATCAAGACTTCAAACCCTGTTTTTGTAGGGTGAGATATCTTATCGTTATTTTTAATAACATTAATTTCTAGGCAAAGACAAGCCCTGCTCCTACAGCTACTTTTTACCTTCAACTCGTTTTTTCTTAAAAAACTCTGAAAGCAGAAATCCGCATTCGTTGACTAAGACACCGTGTCGAATATCTACCCGGTGATTCAGTTTTACATTATTAGCAATGTTTACAACCGAACCGCAAGCTCCTGTCTTAGGATCAGCAGCACCATAGACGATTTCCTTAACCCGCGACAAAACCAGCGCCCCCGCGCACATTGAACACGGCTCAATTGTAACATAAATACTGCATTCACTCAACCACTTGGTTTGCAGGAAATTTGTTGCTGAAGTAATTGCCAGCATTTCCGCATGCGCAGTCGGATCTTTGAGCATTTCGATTTGGTTATGCGCACGCGCGATTACACTGTCCTTGAGAACAATTATTGCGCCTACCGGTACCTCGTCTTTACCTGCGGCTATTTTAGCTTGCTTCACTGCTTCAAACATAAACAGCTCATCAG
>JAGLQQ010000071.1 GCA_023136735.1 Candidatus Omnitrophota bacterium
CCTTAAAAAAAGAAGGGGTGGAATCGTGCGGGTTCGTGATATAGGGAAATTGCTTAACGTGAAAAGCCCCACTGTGAACTCTGCCTTAAAGACACTTTCTGGAAAAGGCCTTGTTGTGCATGAAAGATATGGATTTGTTAATCTTACGGCAAGGGGTGAAAAAATGGCCTGTGAGGTTCAGCTCAAGCATGATACGCTTTTTAAATTTCTCACTACAATTTTAGATATTGATGAGGCTATCGCTTCACAGGATGCCTGCAAAATGGAACACGCGATAAGTTCTAAAACATCTATCGGTTTAACAAAATTTATAGAGTTCGTGAATATCGGATTATATGAGGATAATCCTCAATGGTTAAAAAGCTTCAAACATTATTTAAAAACAGGTAAACCATTAAAATGTAAAATGCGAGAGAAAAGATTGATGAGAGAAAAGAAGAGGTGAAATTTTTTTTACCGGTTAAGTTAGATTAGTCTAACAATATTTTATTAATCTAAGATTGGAGGTAGTTATGGAGAAAGATTTAAGCCAACTAAAACCAAATAAATCAGGAAAGGTAAAGAAAATCAAAGGACAAGGCACACTTAATAAGAGGCTTCTGGATATGGGCATTATTAAAGGTGCCCAAATAGAGGTTATTAAGGTTGCCCCTTTAGGAGATCCTATTGATATAAAAGTAAAAGGGTATCATTTATCGTTGAGGAAGGAAGAGGCGGCTCAAATTTTAGTGGAGGCAGATTAAAAGATGAAGAACTTAATACATGCCAAAGCCAATAGTCATTTGATATTTGTTTCTGCTAATGGCGGCAGGGGTGTAATGCAACGTCTTACTGATATGGGATTAATTCCCGGGGAAAAGCTTATGGTATTACATAAATCCGGGTTTGGGCCTGTTACTGTACTTATAAAAGGAGCAAAGGTTGCTTTAGGCGATGGGTTGGCCGCTAAAATTATAGTTAAGGAGGAATGAACATGGGAAAGAAAAAAGTTGCGATAGCACTTTCTGGTAATCCCAACTCCGGTAAGTCGACAATCTTTAATAATTTAACCGGAGCACATCAGCACGTGGGCAACTATCCGGGAGTAACGGTCGAGAAGAAAGAAGGCAAGCTGAATTTTCAGGGTTATGAGATAAACGTAGTGGATCTCCCGGGTACTTATAGCTTGTCAGCTTATTCCGATGATGAAATCGTAGCTAGGGATTTTATTATTAAGGAGAAGCTCGATGTAATTGTGCATATTGTTGATTCCTCCAACTTAGAGAGAAACCTTTATCTTACTACACAGTTGATGGAATTGGAGGTTCCTTTGGTTCTGGCCATGAATATGAGCGACATGGCTGAGAAAAAAGGTCAGGATATGGATTATACAAAATTGGCTGAACTTTTGGGCGTAGCTATTGTTCCGACTGTGGGTAATAAGAATAAAGGCACAAAGGAGCTTCTGGAGACTATCGTTAAGGTATATAAAGGAAAGATCAAAACAAAAGGAGTGCGTATTGATTATGGGCCGGAACTTCGTGATGAGATGAATAAGCTAGATAAAGTAGTCAAAAGGGATATATCATTGGTTGGTAGATATCCTTTACGCTGGCTTATTGTTAAAATGCTGGAAAATGATTCTTTAGTCTTAGATATTCTCAGTAAATCTTCTGTTGCACAGGAAGCTATTGCCCAAAACGAAAAAAGCAGACAGCATATTAAACTGCATTTTGGCGATATTCCTGAAACCATAATAGCTGACCGGCGCTATGGTTTTATTAGCGGCGCGTGCATGGAGACCTTAAAGCTATCCATAGAACAAAGACACGATTTGTCAGACAGGATAGATAAAGTAATTTTGAATAGAATACTAGGTATTCCTATATTTGCTTTAGTAATGTACGCCATTTTCAAGTTTACTTTTACGTTTTCAGAACCGATTGTGGGTTGGTTTGAGAAATTCTTTGAATGGATGGGGGGAATAGCCGCAATCTATATTCCTGAAGGACTATTTCAATCTTTTGTCGTTGACGGGCTTATCGGCGGGGTTGGCGGTGTTTTAGGGTTTTTCCCACTGGTGCTTTTTATGTTTTTTGCCATAGCTTTTTTTGAAGATTCAGGCTATATGGCGCGCGCCGCTTTTGTCATGGATAAGCTGATGAGCAAATTCGGCCTTCATGGAAAGTCTTTTTTGCCAATGATGATATCAACCAACGGATGTGTTGTCCCGGGTCTTATGGCTACCCGGACATTAGAAAGCAAAAAAGACAGGCTTATTACAATGATGGTAACACCTTTTATGATTTGCGGGGCAAAACTACCTATTTTTGCTCTTTTTATCGGCGCGTTTTTTCCCGCAAAACAGGGCGCTAACATTATGTTTTTGATGTATGTCCTGAGTGTAATTATTGCTTTTGGTTCGGCTTGGATTTTAAAAAAGTTTGTTTTGAAAGGAGAAACTTCTCATTTTGTTATGGAGCTTCCGCCTTACCGTATTCCTACAATTAAAGGATTATTGCTTAAAATGTGGGAAAGGGGATGGATGTATCTGAAAAAAGCAGGGACAATTATTGTTCTTATTTCAATAATTATTTGGGCGGGATTCACCTTTCCTCAAATTTCGCCGGGTGAAGGCGCAAGTGAAGAAACTACTACTTTCATACAAATGGAGCAAAGTTATGCTGGAAGAATAGGTAAGTTCGTTGAGCCAGTAGTAAAACCTATTGGCATGGATTGGCGTGGCGGGGTTGCTTTAATCACCGGCGTTGTCGCTAAAGAAGTAGTTGTCAGCACGTTTGGGACGATGTATAGTCTTGGGGAAGTTGATGTAGAAGACGCAGGTTCATTGCAGGAAGCTTTGCAGAAAGATAAGTTTTGGAATCCTCTGAAAGCTTTGGCATTTTTAATGTTTTGTTTGATTTATCTTCCCTGCTTTGTTGCTATAGCTGTATTCTACCGAGAGTCGGGTTCACAATTAAAATGGACCCTGTTTTTGATCTTTTGGACGACGGTGATGGCGTGGGGTGTGTCATTTATTGTATATCAAGGCGGCAGGTTGTTAGGCTTTGGAGTGTAATATGGAAAGAATTATTGTATTGGCATTAGTTTTTACAAGCTTTGGACTTTTGATGTGGAAAATGATAAATCTTCTTAAAGGTAAAGATTCATGCTCTGGTTGTGGAAGCTACAAGGAGTGCGTAAAGAAAATGTCTATAGGCAAAAGTTGTTATGGGAAAGATAAATAATCAAATAAGGTGTGATTGCGGGAAGCTTTATCTAGTAAAGACAAGGTTGGGGTATGAATTTAAGTGCCCACGCTGTAAAAGGATTTGTGTATTGAAGTATGAACAGCTTATTATCGATTATCTTACTAAGGAAGAAGGTGATGTTAAGGTGATGTTATTGTAGGAAAAACGTAGAACAAAAAAATTGTAAGCGGTCAGAGATCAAGAATCCAGAACCCTATTCTTTTTAGGAGTCTGGGTTTTTTTATTGAAAAGAGGTTTTGAATGAAAAAAAAGTGTAATTGTAACGGTAGTTGCGGAAGTGCGTGTAAGTGTAAAATTCAAAAGAAAACTAAAAAAGGGAGGTTAAAATGATACCTAAAAAAGTGTTTAACTTGATTCTTGTAGTAGGGGTTGTTTTTTGTTCGTATAGCCCGGTTTTTGCTAAAACCACAGAAGAGGAGCTGGCGGAATTAAAATCGAGAATAGCTAAATTAGAACAAGATAAGGCTCAGCAGGGCGAAGGCATATTAGGCGACTGGAGTGATAAAATCCATATCAGTGGGGTAGTAGAAGTAGAAGGTTTCTATAAAGATTATCAAGCTGCTGGTACAAACAGCACGAAAACAAGCGATATTACTCTGTCTAACGTCGAGTTAAGTATAGATACAGATATCGCTGAATATGTAAGAGGGAATGTGCTTTTAAAATACGAAGATGGTACTGACGTAACTGTAGACGAAGGGACAATAACCCTGGGCGGGGTTGAAGGAGCTTCCTTCTATCTTACCGCAGGTAAATTTGTTGTTCCCTTTGGTATGTTTAACAGCCATTTTATCAGTGACCCAATCACCTTAAGTATAGGGGAAACCAATGACAATGGAGTTTCATTAGGTTATGCTAATGATTACTTTGAGGCTGCGTTGGGGGTCTTTAACGGCGATATAGATGAATTAGGAAGTCATGATGTTCTTGAAAGTATTGCTGCCTCAGTTGTATTTACGCCGTCTCTAGATGGATTACATTTAGAAGATGTCGGGATATCTCTTGGTATCTCCTACATCTCTAACATAATTGATAGTGGTGGATTTGAAGATACTCCTGCCGGTACTGCTGGTGAAGTGCAAGATTATGTTAGTGGCCTGAGCGGATTTTTAAGCTTAAGCTGTCAAGCTTTTACCTTAGAGGCAGAATATGTTGGTGCTCTTGAGAGTTCCGGGGTAGGCGAATTGGTTGACGCAAAAGAATTAAAACCAGGGGCCTGGAATATTGAGTTAGCTTATGCGGTTAACGATAAACTGGAAATAGCCGGAAAATATGAATGTTCAGATGGACTATGGGATTTATATCCTGAACAACAATATGGTCCGGTTATTTCCTATTCTCTATTTGAGAATACAACGCTTGCCGTTGAGTATTTATATGCTGAATATGAAAATGGTGACGCTACTAGGGACTTGGTCACTACTCAATTAGCTATTGCGTTTTGATTAGTGGTATAGACACGATAAACGGTGATAAAACTATTTTTGTAGGAGGACTACGAGCACAAGTTGATTTTTCATAGCACATTAATTTTTCGGCGGCAATCACAGTCGGGCGGCTTCTACCGCGTATTCGCAGCGCCCTTTATGTGCTTGCCGCTTAACTTTTTAAAGGAGCAAAAACACAACCTCCGGTACTAGAACAACGTTTGGTGCAGGACATGCTTTTTAAGAAATATTTCGCTGCCGTTAAGCCGAATCTATCTTGCTATCGTAGCGCTGTCATTCCCCACCCACCCAAGCAGTCTTTGTGCTCGGGCTTCTACGCCTTAGGCGTATCCGCTTCCTGCGCTGTGCGAAGCCTACCCTTTGGGTGCAAAGCCAGCATTCCCCT
>JAGLQQ010000072.1 GCA_023136735.1 Candidatus Omnitrophota bacterium
AAAAAACTTTATTGGGTTGGGTCATCTAGAGGGGACATTCAAGGGTTCCCTGAGAATGTCAAGGATGATATAGGTTTTGCTCTTCGTAAAGTTCAAGAAGGGGGAAAACCTGCTTCTGCGAAACCTTGGAAAGGAGTTTCAGGAGCCAGTGTTTTAGAGATTGTTGAAAATTATGATACTGATACGTACAGAGCTTGTTATACTGTAAGATTTTCTGAAGTGGTTTATGTTTTACATTGTTTCCAGAAGAAGTCAAATAAAGGAATAAAAACACCTAAGAGGGATATAGATTTAATAAAAAGGCGTTTAAAAGCAGCTGAAGCGCATTATATCGAAAATTATAAAAAGGGATGATCGTCATGAGAGAAAAAATTATTAGAGGTAGTGATAATGTATTTAAAGATCTTGGTGTCTTTGATCCAGAACGAACATTGATTAGAGCTAAAATCATGTCTCGTATTACTGAAATTATTAATGAGCTAGGCCTTACTCAAAAACAAGCTGGCAAACTTCTTAATCTAACTCAACCAAAGGTTTCCAATCTTATGAATGGGAAACTTAGCATATTCTCCTTAGAGCATCTTTTTAAATTATTAACAGCGCTTAAATATGATGTTGAAATTATTGTAAAGCCAAAGTTAGCAACTGAAACAAAAGCAACAACAAGTGTTTTGTTAGCAGCTTAGCAATCAATAAAGCTGTTTCTCTGCACCTAATCTCCATTTACACGCGTATACAAAATTTCTAATACATAGAAACTTATGTGCGTCTCTCCTGAATTCTCCTATGAGGCAGAAGAAATCTCTAATGATACAAAGCTTTTGCCAATATATATTGCACACAGGGTGCAATATATGTATAATATTAGCATGACTAATGTTTCTATTCCAGAAGCTTCATATTCCAATCTATTAAAACATATAAAGAAAGAAATAGCCGAAGGCTTAGCTAATGCCCAGAAAGCTTATGATAAGGAAAAAGTCATAGCTTATTGGAAAATAGGTCAGTCAATATCGAAACATCTTTCAAAAAACAAAGATAGAGCAGATTATGGCAAGAAATTATACAAAAGGCTTTCTGGGGATCTAGGCATTGGTGAACGCCTACTCTATCAAATGTCTCAATTTTATAATACATATCCTAATCTTAAACCAACTCATAATTTAAAATGGTCTCATTATCGTTTATTGACCTCAGTTAAAGACCAAGAGAAGAGGAATCTCTTTGAATCTAAAGTTTCAGATGATAACTGGTCAAAGAGAGCATTAGAAAATTTCATTAAAGAAGACAAAGAACAAGATGTTAAACCTGAAAAGCCCCATGTAAAAAAAAAGGGAAAACTATCTATTTCTAAAGGCAGGCTGTATGCATACAAGATATTCAAAGATGAATATGCGGATAATATGCTTATAGACTGTGGTTTTAATACTTACAAAGAATCAGAAGTAGCAAATTTTAGTAGCGAATTTGTGGAAACTGTTAAAACCGAAAGTGACTACAAGTTTATTAAATCAACGGCTAATCGTAAACAGCTATATACCTACAAAGCATATATTAAAAAAATCATCGACGGAGATACTATGTGGGTAAATATAGATTGCGGCTTTAAAATATGGGCTAAGCAAAAAATCCGGCTGCGCGGCATAGATACCCCCGGGATTGAGACGAAAAAGGGGATAGAATCATTTAAGTTTGTTTGCAAGGCACTTAAAAATCTACCATTCATCATAATCAAAAGTCATGGCAGAGACAAGTACGATCGTTATCTTAGCGATATTTTTTATCTTAAGGGCGAAGAAGGCCCTTTAGTTGTTCTAGAGAAAGGGGCATTTCTTAATCAAGTGCTTTTGGATGAGAATTTAGCAGCACGGGCATAAATAATACAGATGTAGGGGCGGATCCCCGTATCCGCCCGCTAATCATAGGCAGTTGTGTTGATATATAGTACGTAGTATACTACTTTCAGGAAAGAAGGTTGTTATTGAGGATTGGAAGGGATGATTTGGGGAGTATTCCCGCTTTGTATCTTTATTTACTCCTGTCTCCAACTCCTAAATATAATTATATAAGGGAAGATAAAGTTAGGAATAGCAACCAGTTAGAGGAAGAAGCATACTCACTTAAAAGGTGAAAAAGTTATTTAATAGGTAAATCGGGACAAACAGCCAGGTGAAATTGTATTTGCTCATTCTCGACAGCCATCCATGGCTGTCTGTGAGGTAATCAGTCGATTTTTACACA
>JAGLQQ010000073.1 GCA_023136735.1 Candidatus Omnitrophota bacterium
GCCAAAATCTCATCTAAATCTAAAAGCTTTTTTCCTCTTAACAAATATTTCAATTCTACTTCAAAATCAACCCATATTTTACCTAAAGAACTTTGGGAATTTTTTCTGTAAGCAGAAAAAGCAATGGTTAAACTGCCAAAAAAATTAACAATCCACTTTAAATCTTTAATGCTCTTTATTTTTATGTCTAAATATTCCTGTCTGGATTTCAAATATTTATCCTCAACTATAGTATCAGGCTTAAGTCCTACCTTCTCTTTATTTATCTTTATTGCAAGATTTATTTCCCTATCCCTTTCTATTTGTTCTATGGGCAAAAGGTCACTAATTACCGCATACGCGGCTAAAATTGCTTCAGAAGCTTTATAATCATCAACATTCATATGAACAGACGCAAAGGGGAAATGATAGTTATCCAATACATCAACCGGCACTTTCGGCATATTACTCATATCCCGCACTGCCGAAGGAAGAAGTCCAAGTTTTTCTAATAACTCAAAAATCCCGTAGATCCTTTGAGCCGCTCTTTTACCCTTTACCGGCCCGGGGGAAACTTCCACCCATATATGTTTTTGCCATATATCATTGCACCTAATTTCACTCCACGTCCCCTTATCAAGATAAGAATGATGGACTAAAATGTCCATCAAAAAAGCCTTTTTTCCCGCCTAGTTATAAATTTTCTCTCTTATTTTTTTATTATTAAAATTTTCTTCCATTTCTACCCCATAAATTAAATACAGCCATTCCACCTCCACACCCATAGGTACCCAGAAACTATCTATGCGCGGGTCTAATGAGCTGATAAAATCAGTCTTGACCTTTTCTTTTATATCAGTCCATTTCTTTTTGATTGTATCCGCATTCCTGCCTAATTTATAAAGCTCCCAGGTCATTGCCAAGACTATCCATTCCCAGTCACCCCTGTCCGGTTGGTAAGCCTTTAATTCCTTTTTCAATTCAAGCCGCATAATCTTTGCCAAAATAATTGCCGAACATAACTTAACTATTTTCTTATCGGACCTGTTATCGGTTAACCATCTATATCGCTCCTTGAGATTAAGCGCGCAAGAAGCGATTTCTATCATCTCCTGCAAGGAATTATCATTCGCCTTTACTAGATCCTTAAGCCTGCCTTTGTAAAATAGACATAAAAAATTATCAATGATCCGGCTGCTGATGTCTTTTATCCGATAATCGGGGATTATCTGAAAGATGCTTTCCATATCTTTCTTAATTGTTTCACTTTCGATAGAACCCATAGTTATAGCATACCTTATCATAGAATCATCAAAAAACTCCGAATCTATATTCAGGATATGCCTGTAAACATTCAATGATAAAGCTCCTGTTTTTTTAAGCGGAGAAAGAAATAATTGCCGCAGGCTTTTCTTTAAACTTTTCTTTTCCTCGGCAGAAAGTAAACTTATTGATTCCGGCGAAACCAATACAATGGTTCTTAACGTATCAAGGACGGCAGGAAGAAGATGATATCTATCAAACTGCAGTAAAGATAATATCCGTTGCAAAGTATACTTTAGAAATTCTTCATCTTGAATGTCATCAAGGCCCGCGATTGCCTCAAGCTTTTTTATCACGGCCCGTTCCGCAAACGAACTCTTAGGCAAACTCAAGCGGGCAATTTCTTCTTCGCTGATTAATAAAGGATTAAAATCCCCGGATACTCTTAAGTCCTCTCCCACGCCATATAGATTATCTAATCCATGTCCATAAAAATCATAATAGGTTTTCGCAAAGACTTCCTCCCCTATACGCAAAGAAGGCGAAAGCAGGCCTTCGGCATTAAAAGCTAAAGATTCACTTGCCCACATACAATCCATTACCAAAACCGCCTGAATTAATATAATTGAAATTATTTTAAAAGCTTTCTTCATAATAACTTAACCTCACCAGGCCGCCAAAACATCCCTCACCCCTTCTTTTAATACTTGTAACTTTTGTAAGATGTAAATTTGTGACTTATTAAAGACTTCTGCGCAACCTGGATTTTACTTTCCTGATAGTCATGCAAAGATCTCTATTAGTTATATCGCCTCCTCGATAAGTTTTATATTTGTCAAATACCCGTGCCTCTCTTCAAGAGTATTGAATGACATAACCTCGTCAACAGCTTTATGAACCACTTCTTTTTTTAACCAATCAACGTGTGTTTCTAAAGCAGCCAATGTTCCTTCTTCTCCGTAGTAATCTTCTATAATAAGAACATTTTCATCCAATCCTAATAAATCATCCGGTTTATGTCCCACCCATAGAGCTACGCCTCCAGCCTTGGCAACTTCATTCAGCATCGGGACATCAATCTCACTGTCACCAACAACCAAGGTTTGACGTAAAACTTCTTCAACGCTCAGATTACCTTTTCGAGCAACTTCTTTTGCCAAACGGCGAATCCCTTGCCCTTTATCGATAAGATTAATATCAACCGCAATTGAGGTAACAGCTACTTTTAACAGGGGCTTACCCTCTTCGTCCTTTAACTCTGATAGGCCATTTTCTGCCAATAATTGTAAAACCCGCTCTTTAATTTTTTCACGGCCTTCCGCATCAGGATCAACAAATGCGATCATCGTTTCCCGATCCCGCACCACATGCCGCTTCGACGTCACAAGATTAAATTCTTTTTCTATTTGATCGATCATATAAGAAAATTTAGTAAAATCATTCTCTCCTAATGCCTCAGGAATATCCGTAACTGGAAGAAGTAATTCTTCATTCTCTTCATCATAAACAGCTCCTTCTT
>JAGLQQ010000074.1 GCA_023136735.1 Candidatus Omnitrophota bacterium
GACGCCGCCATTTTGGGATATGATATAAAACATATCCAGAGTCTTTTTTGAAATCAGATTACTTTTTACACGAGGCCTTACCTTTTGTACCGAACCGGCAGTAACCACAGCTATTGCCTTTAAGGAACTTAATCGCCGTTCTTCTTCCAGGAGTTCTGCTCCGAGGGGACTCAGCGGCTGTCCACCACGCGTTAAACTATCATCCATATCAAACGCCATTAATAAAAACTCCCGTTCAAGTTCTCTTCGAACTTTTTGAGGAAGAATCCTTGATCTCGAAAGCATCTGTGAACGACGGGAATCCACGCTATCAATACCTCCAAAAATCCGGCAAATAGATTTTTGGTTTAATTGCAGCTGTGGGCTTAAAAATGATAAGTTCCCACACCAAGCGATATCCAGCACCAAAAATACCTGAATAAGCACCAAGAATGTTATTTTAATTATCTTTCTGATTATCTTCATCTTTCGTATTGAGTATTGCTTATTGTGCTATGCAGCTTGTAGTCTATAGTTGCTTCCAAGTATGCGGTATGAACCACTCAACTTTTAGTGATTTTCAATATAGTCTAGTACAAAATCGCTATCCGCTAAACGCTAATCCCTTAAAATCATTTCTGTAAGACAATGAGAGTAAAGCAATTAGATAGAAACACGAATGCCCCAGGGACGTAATTAGGGAACAGTAATGCAGACATGCATTTATAATCTCACTATTCTCTTAATCGGATCTTTCCCCCAACAACATTCATCCCTTTACTCATACTCTCTATTGCCTTGGCATAATGTAATCTTATGGTTTTTATTCTTTCTTGCCAAAACAATCTTTTTGCATGAACACATCAACGTTATCCTTGTTTTTCTATAATTTACGCGCGCTTAAATTGATTGACCCAAGAGATTCCCGGCAATACCCTCAAAATCAATACGCCCTATTGCGCTTCCAGCCTTTATTAATTCAGCAATTTCTTTTCTATACATAAAAACCAAACGAAGCACAGCGTTATTATATTTTCTCAATTTTCCAGCATCTGTCTCGTAAGTATAAAAACTCAGTATATCAGAAACACCTTCCGATTCTTTTTCCTCAACTCCAGATTCCATGACTAATCGAAATAAAACATTATACAACGGCAAACCGAAATTAAGAATATCTTTAAATTCCTCTAGGTATCCCATCCCTTTGCTATTTGTTGTTTTCAGCAATTTCTCCAATACTTCCTTCTCCCCAAAATCAAAATGCAGCTGCACCCACAGATCAAAATTGGACACGCACAAACTGCTCCACTTTTTTATATCATCAATATTAGTGAGTAAACTTTTGCTCTGCCTCTCTTTCAATTCCCTTAACTTTTTTGCAACCATCCTTTTTAATGGATGAAAGCTCATAGTAAACACTACAAATTCATCGCTATGCTCTGCTGTAATTATCCCGCCTAGTTCATTAATGATATCCCGCAAATTATCCGGCTCAAGTCCGTAAAAACCTCTTCCCCCCGCATTCTCAGCCTCTAAAAATATCCTTTGCAAACCGCTTATTGGATCTCTTCTTAACTCTTCTTCCGCTATCTTTCCGATATAAGAAAAAACTATACTTGAAGTTTCCCCTTTTTGTCTGAATTCCAGCTTAATCTTTGGATTAATTTGTTCTTTATTCGCGATTGTCTCAATAACAATACGCTTAAGCGTATCTAAGACACTTTTAAAAAGATATCGATTAAAAGTTACCCCGAAATTCGCGTCTTCTTCAACAATAACCTCAATTCCCAGATTGCTTATTAATTTATCCTCTTTGAACTTACTAAAATCAACTATGGCTTCGGCAGTATAGTGTCCTTCAATCATAATCAGCTTTCCAGCACATAACTCGTAAAAACTTTTCAACTGCTGTTCTAAAAATTTGAATTTTATTTGAAAACTACTCGTCTTTTTTCTCAACATTGATATTGATACCGCTTTTTCAAAAATTTCAGCATAAATAACAAGCAGTTCTTGCATTTTTTTCAGCATTTTTTGATTTGAATACTCATTTGTATTTGTCAAATCATACAAAGCATCAAATTCTTCACTTAAACTCTTAAGATCATCCTCAAGTTTCTCCATACCTTCCCTTTGCATATCTTCAGCTGAAAACAAAGCTGAATTTTTGAAATCCTGATATAAAATCCGGACATAAGGACGAATATCTTTTATGGTTATGTCCAAATCCTCAACCACTTCCAATTCTAAGGAAGAAACAACTAATTTAGTTCCTTGCCGCTGGTTCCGCGGATTATTTAGGAAATTTATTTGAAAAAAACT
>JAGLQQ010000075.1 GCA_023136735.1 Candidatus Omnitrophota bacterium
TCCTTCTAAATACTTACTACCCCTGGCTTAATCTTCCTTCGTGGAATTCTATTTAGGAAATAGTCTATTGTGAAGATTGGGGCTGTGGCAAAATGTGCAGATATAAAGCTAATGCGTTCAAGCACGGAGGCGTACATTGTACGCCGCACAAGATAGTTCGCAAGTAACGCGGTAGATGTATGTTTTGCAGCAGCCCCATAATCAGGTAAGCAGATCAACTTATCTCTGCAAGTTACCCACTCACCTGGCAATTATTAAAGAAAATCCCTATGTTCGCTCATAGTTACTTCAAGAAAATCACGCAGTCTTTTGCTTCTAGTCGGATGCCGTAACTTTCTTAAAGCCTTTGCTTCTATTTGGCGAACCCTTTCTCTGGTTACATTAAATATTTTACCTACTTCTTCAAGAGTTCTAGGATACCCGTCTTTTATACCAAAACGAAAAATAAGCACCCGTTTTTCTCTGTCTGAAAGAGTCTCCATCACATGTTCCATCTGTTCTTTAAGCATGGAATGCGCAGTTGCTGTTGCAGGACTTACTACTCTTTTATCTTCAATAAAATCGCCAAAATGCGTATCTCCTTCTTCTCCAATAGGAGTCTGAAGGGAAATCGGTTCCTGAGCGATCTTAAGAATTCCTCTTATTTTATCAACCGATATCTGCATCATATCACTCAATTCCTCAGGTGTAGGCTCTCGCCCCTGTTCCTGAACGAGGAAACGCGAAGCACGAATAAGCTTATTAATCGTTTCCGTCATATGCACAGGTATCCTTATCGTTCTTGATTGGTCTGCTATTGAACGAGTAATCGCTTGACGAATCCACCAAGTTGCATAAGTACTAAATTTATACCCTCTCTTATATTCAAATTTGTCAACCGCTTTCATTAGGCCGATATTCCCTTCTTGAATAAGATCGAGAAAAGATAAACCTCGATTAGTGTATTTTTTAGCTATACTTACCACTAAGCGCAGGTTAGCCTCCACAAGTGACGTTTTTGAAAATGTAAATTCATTCTCACGACGTTTAATAATTCTTAACATCCCTCTTATGCCCTCGACAGAACTGCCGAATTCTTTGAGAATTTTTGCTTTTTTAAGATGTAACTTCTGTATTTGACCACGAATTTTCTTCTGTTTTTGGCGGGATATCTCTCTGCTCAAAGAAGAGATCTTTTCAGCATTCTCTCTTATAGTAGCTGCAATCGATTCAATAATAGACGTAGTAAAATTAAACTCAAGCAAGGTATTTAAAGTACTTTCTGACCTACGTACTGTTCTTAACCTGCCGGTTAGTTTAGCAATTCGTTTCATTAGCTTGCTATGTTTAAGTCTGAATTCATCTCTGATAATATCCTCAGGATTAACTTCTTTATTTAATATTTGATTAGCTATTCGCAAAACGGTATAACGAGCTACTGGACAACTCAAAACAGCTTTGCGAAGTTCAAGTTCCGCCCCTTCAATCTCTTTTGCCAAAGTAAGCTCCTCTTCACGAGAAAGCAGCGCAATCTTACCCATTTGCCTCAAATACATACGTACAGGATCTTCGACATAAGCCGGAGTAGCACCTGATATCGGAACAGCTTCTTTAACTTTGGGCTCTATATCACCAGCTTTTACTTTGAGCACCTCGTCTTCTGAATCAACTACATCAATATTCTCTCCATCAAGAACGGTAAGTATGTCATCAATTTCTTCTGAACTGACAACATCCTGGGGCAGAGCATTATTTAATTCCTCAAAAGTCAAATAACCCTTTTTCTTGCCTTTGGCAATCAACTTGCCGAGATTTTTAATTTTCTTCTTCAAAGCTTCAGTGGTTAAAGTTTGTGCTTTACCCACTGGTCTCTTCGCTTTTACTTCAATAAGTTTTTTCTTAGCAGCATTAGTCTTGCTTTTTTCTGCCGCTTTATCTTTGATGCGCTTTTTTTCTGCTGTGAGCAAATCGATCTTTTTAGTTTTTTTCTTAAGTACAACCTTCTTTTTCACAACTTTTTTCACCGACTTATTCGCCTTGCTCTTTACAGTTTTATTCCCAGACGTAGTTTTTCTCTTGAGAACAGCTTTCTTTTTAACAACTTTTTTGTTCTGCTTTTTCTTTGCCTTTTCCATGAAATCTTTGCTCCTTTTTTAAACTGTGATAATCTTTCAGTAACTCTTTCAGTTCATCTTCAGTTTGCTCTGGATTTTTAATCTGATTCTGTAATTCATCGAGTTTTAATTGCATGCCATCTGTTTTAATTTTTCTGATACAGTCCTCAAAACTCTTCCCGCTATCCTTGACCCCAGTTTCTCTTACAAGAAGATTACAAATAAAAAAACTTGCCTCCTCATCATTTAGGTTTTTCAATATAGACGTAGGCTGTGCAGCCTCATCACTCTGATATAAATGCATTACAATTTTTCTAGTAATTGGATCAGTAAACTCACTGTAATGCATTTTTTCTTTTAATTGTGCGATTAATTCTCTATTTTCAAGCATCAACGAAATAAGCATTTTCTCAGCCGCTTTAGTCTTCTTGCAAACTTTTTGCAAACTTGCGCTTTTATCGGTCTTAGAAAAAAACTGCTTTGATGAATTAAGCTTCTTTAGTTCTACAATTAAAGTCTCCTCTGCCAGCGACAACGATTCCGCTAGATTTTTAATAAGCTCAGAGCGTAAAATCGCATTCTTAAAACGTCCTATTGTTTCAAGCATTATACCCGCTATTTGCGCCTTGCCTTCAGGAGACTTCCTGTCAAATTTTAACAATAGTAAATCTAATTTATAATCAAATAAAGTCTTTGCCGCATTAACTCTATTACTAAATTCATCTGACCCGTATTTTCTCACATATGAATCTGGATCAAACCCTAATCTTAAATCCGCAATTTTGACATTCATACCCTCTTCAATCAGCAAATCAAGACTGCGTAACGCTGCTCCCTGCCCAGCCTCATCAGAATCAAAAACAATAACAATATTATTTGTATATCGCTTCAACAATCTAACATGATCATGTGTAAAAGCTGTTCCAAGGGAAGCAACAAGATTTTTTACTCCTGCCTGAAAAGGGACTATAAAATCCAAATATCCCTCTACAACAATGCAATATTCCTCCTGCTGAATAAATCTTTTGCTTAAGTTAAACCCGTAAAGATTTTTACTTTTTATATATATGTCAGTTTCAGGAGAATTTATATATTTAGGACCTTTATCCTGAGACTGGGCATCTCCTGCTGAATCAATTGTCCTACCGCCAAATCCTACAATTTTATCAGTAGCATTAAATATAGGGAACATTACCCTATTTCTAAATCGATCGTAAATCCGCCCCTGCGCATTCTTAATAACCAATCCGGAGTTAAGCAATAAATTGTCGTTTATCTTTTTGCTTCGCAAAAATGTTAACAACCCATCCCACAAATCAGGTGCAAACCCAAGGCGGAAATCATTAACACTTTCGTTTGATAATCCTCTTTTTCCGAGGTAATCTCTAGCCTTTAATGCCGAAGGACTTTTAAGTAAATTCTGATGAAAGTATTCTGCTGCCAATTCATTCAATTTATAAAGTATTGTTGCCCCAGATTGTTTAACTCCTAAATCCTTCTCTGATTCCGTTACAATTCGCACTCCAACTTTATCTGCTAAGAATTTCACTGCTTCCGGAAACTCCATGCGCTCATTTTTCATTACAAAGCTAAACACATCCCCACCAGCGCCGCAACCAAAACAATGAAATATCTGCTTATCCGGGCTCACCACAAATGAGGGACTTTTTTCATGATGAAACGGGCATAATGCCTTAAAATTCCTACCGGCTTTTTTCAGAGGAATATAGCCTGCAATTATTTCTGTAATATCACAAAGCTGCAGGATATCATCTAATTGTCTATCGGAAATTTTGCTCATTTCCTTTTAATACGTGTAAACCCTGAACATTGCACAACATCGAGTTTCTGTTTTTTTTCAATTGAATCTAATAATAAATTAAGCCCTACAGTATCAGATGATATATGCCCAGCAATAATAACATTAATATTCTCTTCCTTTGCCTTTTTAAGATGCCCTTCACTTAAATGCATACAAACAACCGTTCCCACACCTGCCTGAGCCAAATTTTTAAAAATATCTTTAGAACCCTCAGTGCCGCCAGTCATATCGACAAACACTTTTCCGCAACGCGAACAATTACTTCCACTAATAATTTTAGGTCCAGCATTGTTCTTTATCGCAATTTTGTACTCAGGGATTTCCTTTATAAGCTGAAGCACCTCACCAACAGTATCCGACTTCTTCTTATCTATCAGATTTTGCAAATAAGTTACCACATGATTATCCGCCGGAGTATGGATACATATCAGCGGAATATCTAATAGTCTTGCCGCATCAGAAGTTTTAGTGTGATTTGCCGGTAACAGTCTGCGTTCAATCTCTGTAATACGCTTGTTCATTAGATTCTCAGCAATATTAATCGGGACTCCATTTAAATGAGCAATATCTGCTTGCATATACATAACCTGATGCAGTGCCGCAAGAGCTCTTCCCTCAGGATGATGAGAGATTATCAAATCAATCTTTTGCCCTTTTTCGTTAAGCCTGTCCGCTAAAAGAACCTCAGCAACATCTATATCTATTCCCAAAAGCACCTTTTTGATTTCCTCGCTTCCAGTACCTTGAAGAATTCTCGTATCACTGTAAGGATTAGTTAACCTCTCCTTATCAAACTCCTCTTTTTCTGCCTCAGTTAATCCATCATACTGCTTTTTAATTTTTTGCATTTCCTTTTTTACACATGCTTTACCACGAGGATCCTGCTCAATCCCTTTTTCAATTACCAGTTCATAAAGTTTTTTTAATTTCACTATCTCTCCCTGATTTTATTAGTTAGTTAAAATATCCTTAAATTAACACAATTACTTAGCAATGAAAAACTATTTACTTTTCCCGAATTCACCCCTTATAACATAAAAAAAGACAGGCTTATTCAAAAACAAAAACCTGTTACACATATGCAAAAGCATCCCTTAATTTTGCTTTTGCCTAATTTATTGATGAGTTTTATTAATAATTATTGATAATGAACATAAATATATAAACGTGAAACTCTATGGGATTACACCCATAGCATCTTTACGTTTCGCCTCGGCATAACATCCGCCTAACACTTGTCCGC
>JAGLQQ010000076.1 GCA_023136735.1 Candidatus Omnitrophota bacterium
GGCGGATAATCAAAGGCAATCATCTATAGGCTCACGCCCATAGAATTCTGCAGCAATAAATAAAAAAGGCCTGATTCTTTAAGAATCCAACCCCTTTTGCTTTATTTAAGTTAATACGAGTATATCATAAGTAGTGACATCTGTCAAGGCAGGACAAAAACACGCAACATATTTAGAATAAACATGTTGTAACATCGACTTCAGGCTATTATTCACCTCTTTGATCCCCAGGAACCAGGATTTCTTTTAAAAAGTCTTGATTAGTCCCCCTTCCACTCAAAAACAGAGGGCCAAAAGATTATTTTCCAGTCATATAATAGCTTACGCACATAAACTTAGTGAAATTACGAATAGCCTGAGTTCTGGCCTTTTCTGTCTCTAAATCATCCTGCGCCTTTTTAAAATCAGTAGAGGCATCCAAGAGTTTCTGCATATAGACAGCTCTCTCTTCTTCACTCATAAAACTTTCCTTAATTACTTTAAGCTCTCCTGAATCAAGAAAAAATCCCCCGCATTGATAGCACTCATCAATATTTACTTCCTTAGAAGCCTCATACATATGAATATGCATCGGCAGACTGCATTTTGGGCACTTAACCTGGCCTCTATTATCATTTGCTCTATCATAGCTCAATGCCTCTTGAAGCGCTAAACCTAACCCTTCGTTCTGCTCATCAAGTTTAGCCAGTTCCATCCAATCGAACCACATCCCTTTACAGCCGTCTTTACAAACATCTATGTTTACGCCGCCAAAATCCTCTACAACCATTTCCTTCTGACAAACCGGACAATTCATAATAAATACCCCTTTCTAAACTAATAAAAACAATATTGCGATCATTAACCAATTAAGAAACTAACCAATAGAAAAATGTTACCATTTACAGCTGCTTTTTTCAACCAAAATTTCTTTTATAATCAGTCCTATACTCACTGTCTTCTCCACTGCTGCCATAATTGAGAGTTTTGAGCTTTTTCTGCATTCTGATGCAACTTGTCAAATAGACTCATATACCTGTCATTCGGAATGCTATCGATTTTATAGGTATACCCACTTTTTATAACTTCAACGTTAAGAAATATTTCTTCACCCGAATGCTTTTCAGGAAGAATAAAGACATATCCTAATAGATTACCATAATTATCTTTCACCTTTTTGTCAAACTCAACCCTAAGCCTTTTCCCGTCAATAAGATCCTCGATGAAACACTTTGCCTCATTTCCCATCACTCTTAATACTTCTTCGGGAATATTGGAAACCTTTGAATCAAATTGTAATTTATTCCCATCCACAACCTCCGGAGTATCTACTCCAATAAGCCGTAAAAGTTTGTCATTATCAAGACGGAGCACGTCTCCGCTTAGAGTTTCTTTTACACTTACATCAAAATATTTCGAATTTTCAAACGCATGTTTATCTTTTGCATTTGCCGCAAAGGATACCGAAACAAAACAACCAAACACAAACAGTAAACAGAAGCTTATCAGAACTCTGGATTTAATAACTATTTTCATGCAACCTCTTATTTTTGTATTAATTGATCATAAGTTCAGATTAACATAAATAAAAACAATTGTTCAAGGAAATTTTACAAGCATTTTCAAACAGCTTAAATACATTCAAAGAAAGCAACTTTCCAAAAATTGTTTTTTTGTGTTTAATAATTTTTAAATCAATTCATCGGTCATATATTCCAGGTCTATCAATCCCCGATCATATAATCCCCTCAGGGAGCTTTGCATAGTTTGCATGCCAACATTCTTGCCTACCTGTATAAGCAAAGGTATCTGTTTCCAGTCAGCTTCCCTGATCGCCCTGCGTACCGCATTTGTAACCACCATTATCTCAGTAGACAGCACAAGTCCTGTCTCATCAACACGTGGTATTAAATCCTGGCTTATTACTCCCCTGAGTATCAGTGAAAGTCGCTTAAGAATATGCTTTTGTATGTCGCCTGGAAAAAAAGAAGAAACCCTATCCAATGACTGCGCGGCATCACCAGCGTGTATTGATGTCAAAACCAATGCTCCCGTCTCTGCGGCCGTAATAGCCGTTTCCATAGTCTCCATATCCAGAATCTCTCCCACTACTAGAATATCCGGATTTTGGCGAAGTGCATTTTTAGCCGCATTGGAAAAAGATAAAGTATCCCGTCCCACCTCTCTTTGCTTAATTATACAACGCTTGTTAACATGCACATATTCTATAGGTTCTTCAATACAAACTACAAGGCCTCCCCTTTTATTATTTACAAATTCAATCATAGAAGCAAGCGTAGTTGTTTTTCCAGAACCAGTTCGACCTGAAACTAGTATTAATCCGCTTTTATTAAGCAGTAGATTTTCTACTGATATTGACAATCCTAAAGAAGCTGGCGCATCTATTTGCGCCGAAATCGGCCGAAAAGCACCCTCTATACACCCCTGCTGTATATGAAGATTCACACGGAAACGCCTTCCCTTACGAGTAGTCAGCACAAAATTAAACTCTTTATTATTCATAAACTTTATATATCTATCTCCATCAAGCATTGCTAAAAGTAAATGCTTTAGTACATATTCATCAAACGGTTCGCCTTCTTCAACAACCAATTTCCCAATCTTTTTTTTAATCGGAGCATATCCGGCAACAAGATGGATATCTACTACATTTTCCAAGTCAATATTATCTAGGACATTATGAATATCGACTTTTACGAGAAAGTTTTTTAGCTTTTCAAGATCTGCTGTTGCAATTTCCTCAATACTTACTCCCACGATATAATGCATTTCTTTTCGCTCTGAGATCATTACTCTAACAGTCCTACCCTCAAAAACAATAGATTCATCTCTAGCAACTAAGACTTTCACTCTTATCGGACAATTAATTTCCAGCTTTTCCTCAGAAAAGAAACTTATCCCGGCAAGCCCTAGATCTCTTACAGGCACCGACATCGGAATATCAAAAGTACCATCTGGAAAAATGCGTTCATAATGCACATTTACCCTCAGGGGATAGCGAAGCTTCCCTCTTTTTTCTTTATATTCCATAATCCAATGCCTCCTCGTTATAATTAGCATTAATAACAATAAAAAAACAACACTTATAAAGTGCTGTTTGAAAGATTATCTTAACTTTGTTCATTCTCCCGCCTCTATTATAACACTTTTATAAATAAAGAAGATACCTGCGCCTAATCGGCTATTCAATTGATAGCTTCGAGTATCCTAGTAATAACCTGTGGCTTATTCAAAGTAAAAAAATGTAATTGATTGATTCCGTTGCTTATTAGTTGGCGGCATTGCTCTATCGTAAAATCTATTCCGATTTTTTCCATCTCCTGCGGCTGCCCCTTTACGCGCTGCATTCTTTCTTCAATATGTCTTGGAATAGTCGCCCGGCAAATCGAAGCAAACTTCTTTACCTTCGCTACATCAGTAAGAGGTAAAATGCCCGGCAAAACAGGAATATCTATTCCTTTCTTTTTCATGCGATCAAGCATTGAGTAATAGTACTGATTATCAAAAAACATCTGCGTAACCGCAAAATCAGCACCAGCATCAATTTTCTGTTTTGTATGTTCCATATCTTCTTCTATTGAAGCCGCCTCAATATGTCCTTCCGGATATACAGCAACCCCAATGCAAAAGTGACCGTAACCCTTTATATTCTTAACAAGATCAATTGCATAAGAAAAATCCTTCTGAGCAAAGTCAAAATCATTAATGCCTTGAGGAGGATCCCCCCTTAATGCCATAATGTTTTCAATGCCTTTAGACTTATATTCATCAAGCAGCTCTTTTATTTGAGTACTCTCTGCACCTAAGCAGGTTAAATGCGGCATAACCTCAAATTCTTTAACTTCTAAAAGTAATGCGACAGCATCTTTAGTGCGATCCTGGTCTCCCCCTCCAGCCCCATATGTCATGGATACATATAGAGGATTATACTGTTTTAAAATCCCAATAGTTCGCTCGAGGGATTGTCTCCCCTTTTCTGTACGAGCCGGAAAAAATTCAAAGGAAACACCTTTGTCTCTATTTTTAAGTATCTGTTCTATTTTCATTTTATCATATTTATTTTTAAAATTATTTACAATATTATACCAAATAATCCTCGTAACTCAAAACAACTTTTATCTAATCACCATATGATAAGCAAAATAAAACTTATAATAATAAACATTATAATCATCAGCACAATTATTCGAGGCCCAGGATAGCGCAAGCGGCTTAAGAAACCAGTGTCTCTTTCTAGCCCTAGTCCGCAATAAAGACAGTTTAGTGCTTCCTCATCGTTTATAGGATTATCACAATGCGGGCATTTAAATTCCGACATTTATACTCCGTTTAGTTTTTTGTGTGAACGATAAAACATTTCTTCCCCTCTTGATTAAATTATCTGTGATAGGCACTTTCCGCTAACTTTAATTCTTTTGCCTTATTTTCTACCGCCATAACAAGCAAATGGTTTAAATCGCTTTTTTTCCCGTAATCAGCCTGCACAACACCTTGAACCCTGTTATCATTTACAAATTCCCAAGCCTTACCCCATTTACGTTTATCAATGGGATCATAAACCGCAATAGCCATTCCGTTTTGTTTGGCAATAAGCGAAAACAGCGGAATATCTGTATACCCGTCCCCAATAACTATCATCTGGTTAAAAGGCACATACAATTCATCAACCTTCTTATTTACATCAAACGGACAAAAACGGGAATCAGGACCGAAAATACCTTTTGATATTTGAAATAAAAAACGGGTTTTATCGGTAAAGCTGACAATGCTTTTCGGAAAATCTATTTCCCCTTTTTTGTTATATTCAAAATCGCAGGCCCATATATCTTTGAACTGTTTCGCTATTTTAGTATTAATTAAAATTTCCCGTATCCCGCTGCTTATCAAAAAAAAATCTACTTCTACCTTAGGATTAACATCCGCTACAACTGCTCTAAGTTTTTTAAATATGGTATGCGCCCCGTTAAAAAAAGATATCTTTTTTCCGAAACCTGCAAGTTTTTTTTTGGTTATCCTGTTTTTTTCACCGCCGGATTTAGACAGCTCAATGATTTTATATAAATAAGCAGGTATAGGATCCCATCCCTTTTTACTATACATCGGGGTGACCTTATTGCTCCAAAAATCTTCTACATCAACCCCCATGCTCGCCAAAAAGCTACTTGTTGAATCCGGAGCCAAGGTTTCGTCAAAATCAAATATTACCGCGATTCTATTAACCATTTTTCTCCCGCCTTATTCAATGCTTTCATAAAAAAGACATTCTCTCTTTAGAAAGATTGCCATCGTTATTTATTATATTTCATCCATATCTTCACTATTTACATCCCTGCAAAAGCCTAGAAATCCATTTAAAAATATCACTTTATCTAATATCATATTACCTCTGCTCTTTGCTTTTGACAGGATAAAATCCAAAAAAGAACCCTGTTTTTCAGAATCATTATGATTACTAATAACTTTCCGGGCGCAACCTATCTGCTGTTGTTTGTCCTACTTCAAATCTCAATGGCGACTGGCCGGGAAAAGCCTTTAGCTTAAACACAAAAAAGAAAGTTCTGTCTTGAGTTGCACCATTATCAGCAAGCTTTATATTATATGACATTTCTAATAACCAGCAATGAAGATCCCGGTATATCGTATACTGCTGTTCCTGAAAAACATCAGTGTATGATAAGTACCTTGTATATGTACCTACCTGCCATTTCCTGTTGATCTTATAATATAAACTCGCTGTGGATTGCTCACTAATATCCCTGTCATAACGCTTACCCAGCCCAATCCTCCATTTATCACTTCCGGAGGCATAAAGATCGATATTTGCAGTCTGGAACCTTTTTTGATATTGGTTAAAGACAGTATCCGAATCAAGGTTTAACCATCGATAAGGCTTTATATCAAGCTCAGAGTTGATATAACCGAAATGCTTAATACCGGGAGCGGCATTTTGCCTGTATTCAACCCAAGGGTAAAAATACAGTATGTCTACATTTTCCAGTTTATCACTCCCTATTTGTTTCCATTTAGTCTGTAAATGGTTTTGAACTCCGAATGTAAACAAATTTTGCTTATTTATCGAATCTATAGCATCAAAAGTACCCAGTTTGCTTCCCTGTACAGTAGAGGTATGGATATAATCATAATTTACTCTGGGACTAATTACATGCCGCAACTTGTTCAACTCTAGACCCAAAGCATTGCCGCTATAATCAAAAATCCTAAAAACCTTAGTGTTCACTTCCATTCCGTAATAATGTGTTCCCCTAAAGAAATCCTCGTCTTTTCCAACATTATCTTTGGAATAATATGTCTGGCGCATACCTTCGTAGGGCACTACATTTACCCAGTCTAATCCGCCCGGTAGTTTTGTCGGGTATTTGAGCTCCCCATATGTGTCAAACCTGTTAGCATCCGTATCAAGAGCGCTGTTGGCCTCTTTTTTATTCAAATTGGCCATTTCTATATCCTGACGAAAATACAGATTTGAATCAAAAATTTCCCGACTTACAGTATTTAAAGTCACCTCAGGAAGACGCTCAACTTCTGAATAAAACCTATTTGTCCTCTTGCGTGAATACAGGCTAAGGCTATAGCTATCATCATAATGAGTAATATATGCTTCGGTTGCGGGTTGGATATTATCCTCATACTCTTTATAAAGATAATCCTTTGTAAAGTGAATATCACTGAATTTATCATACTCAAGCATGGCTAAAGTCGAAGAATCGATTTCCCATCTATGATTTAGCTTTACCCTGTATCTTTCAGTTTCATGGACATTCCTTGAACGCAAGTCATCCGCACTTCTGTAGTACTTATCCCTTTCATTCATATGATAGGTCTTAAGTGTTCCCTTACCAAAATTCTTCGTATCATAACCCAAATCAGCTCCGCCAGCAGTTCCTTTAAGATCACGTTGATCAAGATGAATTTTAGCATTCAAATTTTCATTTAAATCATACTTGATTGAACTTAAAGCAAACCAGCCCCAATCTTTTTTTCTGCCCACACTCAACGATATAATACAATCGCTATCAAATGACTGTTTCCAGTAAGGCAAATACATTATCGGGACATTGCCGACAAAAATAACCACATTTTTTGCCACTATTTTATCATCCGGATATAAATAAAAGCGTTTTGCCTGAATCCGGTAATCCGGTTTATCCCTGTCGCAAGTGCTCACATATGCTCGATTAAAAACATATGTGCTCATGTCTGATTGAGCACTTTCAGCCCTGCCATAAAAAGGTGGAGAAATAAATGTTATATCCTTAAAACTGCCGATTTCCTTGGTGAAATCATATACTAGATCTTTTCCGCGGGAAACTGAATTCCCTCTTTCAATTTTAACATTACCGGGAGCAACCGCGAGTCTATCTTGTAAATTAAAATCTATCAGCTTTGTCGTTATCTTTACACCACTATGCGTTACTTCAACCCGGTCTTCCTTCTGCAATGGATACTGAAACATCCTGCCTTTTTTAGATTGGAAATTATAATCAAGCTTATCACCTGTAATTTTGATCTTATTATAGACAACACAAACCCGGCCTGTTGCCAGGGCCTCATTTGTTTTCAGATCTACCTCGATATTCTCTGCCTCAAGAATTACACCATCATAATCAATCTTCACGTTCCCGCTACCCTTAATCATTGATCCTGAATCAACATACTCTACATTATCAGCGTCAACAACAATAGGCCTGCTTTTAGGAGAGGTTGCTTTGTCTTTTTGATCAACCAGACTTTGGCAAAAAACAGCCTCAGTGAAAAAGCAGCAACTAATCAAGATAATAAGAACGGATTTGAGACTGAGACTAAAACTAAAACAATAAGCAGCGTTCTTGGATTTAAAGCAGTTCAACTAATTACCTCTATAGTGATTAATGATTTCTTTAATCATCTCGTCTAATTTTAATTTCGAAAATTGACCAATAATATTTTCTATTTTAGAAATATCAGGAACTCTATAAAACATATCTTCAAAATTATTATCATAAGCCTCAGCATAAGGAACAAAGCATATCTGGGAACTGCTATTACTAAGAGTCTTTATATTCAAAGCTAAGTCTGCAATGCTTATTGATTGGCAGCTGCCAATGTTAAAAACCTCACCTTGTGCCTCTTTTTTATCCATAATCGCTTTGATTGCCACTACTGCGTCAGATATATACATGAATGATCGTACCTGTTTGCCATCGCCATAAACAGTTATCGGTTCATTCTTGAGCGCCTGCTGGATAAAACGCGGTATAACCATGCCATAACTTGCACTTTGCTTCGGACCGCAAATATTAAATAATCGTCCGACAACTACAGGAAGGCCACGAGATCGGTGATAAGCCACAGCCAAAAATTCATCAAACCCCTTTGAAAAAGCATACCCCCAGCGCGATATATTTACCGCCCCTAAGATTCTGTCATCTGTTTCTTTAAAGCTCTTTAACCCGCCGTTTTTACCGTAAACCTCAGATGATGAAGCGAAAAAAACCTTCTTTTTAAAAACATGTGCTAAATCAAGGACAATCTCTGTGCCGCGAACATTAGTAATTAAAGAACCCAGCTGATTATCCAAAACATATTTTACTCCCACCGCAGCCGCTAAGTGATAAATACAATCACATTCCCTTACAAATTTGAGCATTAATTCGCGATCAAGGATGTCTCCTTCGACAAATTTAAATCTTTCATTGTTTTCTAGTTGAGCAATATTATCCCGCGATCCTGTGGAAAGATTATCGATAACAGTTACAATATGACCATCATTTAACAGGCTTTCACTCAAATAAGAGCCGATAAATCCCGCCCCCCCTGTGAGCAAGATCCTCATTTTCTCTCCTTGTTCGCCAATACCAATGCGGCTGCGCCAATAATCCCTGCCTTATTGCTGAACTTTGAGGCAACAATTTTTAAATTGCGGCAAGAAACCTGAAATGCTCTTTCTTTTACAATCCTACGCATCGGCTCAAGGATTAAAGAGCCAGCCTTTGCCACTCCTCCTCCTACAACAATAATTTCAGGATTAAGCAAGTTTACAACATTAGCAAGTACCGCCCCCATATGTGTTCCTACTTCCTGCCAAATCAGCATGGAAAAAGAATCTTTTTTCCTGGCTGCACTGCTTAACATTTCAAGCGTAAGGTTCGAATATCTGCCATTAAGCTTAGCTCTAATACTGCTCTTGGCACCTACACGCAGTCTTTTGATAGCCTCTTCAAGAATATAGCGATTACCAACATATCTCTCAACGCACCCCTTACCACCACAAACACAAAGAGGTCCGTTCTCATTTATAGTCATATGTCCAATTTCACCAGCAGCAAAATTTATTCCCCGGTAAACCTTGTGGTTAAGAATAATCCCCCCACCTATACCAGTACCCATGGTTACACAAACACAATCTTTATGCCCCTTTGCAGCACCGAATTTGCTTTCCGCTAAAGCCATCAAATTAGCATCGTTATCAACCAATACCGGAATTTTTACTTTATGCTGCAGCGCTTCCTTAAGATTAACATTTTTCCAGCCAGGAACATTAGTCAGATCAAAAATCAGTCCTTTGTCAAAATCAACCCTGCCCGGAACACCAATTCCTACTCCACGAATTCGGTTTCCCTTATAGGTGCTTTCTGCTTTTAGCTTGATTATTCTAATCACCAACTGTTCGATTAAATCATCTTTATTGTACTTTTTCGTTTCAAAGGACGTAAATCCATCAATTTTAAAACCCTTATCCCAAAACCGCACAAGAGCCAACTTCACAAAAGTGCCTCCGAAATCAACCCCTATTGTGTATCGGCAATTTGAAACCTTACGCCTATTCTGACTCATAATTTCTCCTTCTCTAAACACATCTTCTTAAATACATAAATTTGTATTTTCTTAACACACCTTTATTGGCTGCGGTATTTTAAAACCAAAATAAAAATTATATTCACAAAACATGATATTTTGCAAACTGCCAAGTTAAAATTAATTATGTCTTGTTCGGTAGGATTCATTCAATTGTCTATTAGCTAAAATAATCGATCAAATTAGCTAAAGTAATCTTTAATTGTTTTCTATTTACAATAGAATCAATATGTCCATGCTCTAATAAAAACTCAGAACTTTGAAAATTAGGAGGTAATTTCTGTCTGATTGTCTGTTCAATAACTCTCGGCCCGGTAAAACCGATCAAAGCTTTGGGCTCAGCTATAATAACATCACCTAAGCTGGCAAAGCTGGCCATAACTCCTGCCATAGTAGGATTTGTCAGGACAGAAACAAACAACAGCCCTTTTTCTTTATGTCTAGCCAAAGCTGCTGACGTCTTTGCCATTTGCATAAGAGACAATAGCCCTTCATACATTCGAGCGCCGCCGCCGGAACCAGAGACTATAATCAAAGGCAAATTATCTTTGGTTGCATTTTCCGTAGCTCTTGTTATCTTTTCTCCTACAACCGACCCCATTGAACCCATAATAAATTTAGAATCAGTAACTGCAAGCACTGTTTTCTTCTTATTAATTTCTCCAATTCCTGTAATAACAGCATCAATAAGTCCTGTAGTCTTTTGATCCTGCTGTATTTTTTGCACATATGTCTTTGGTCCCTTAAAGCCAATAATATCCACAGGCGACATTTTAGCATCAAATTCCTTAAATGTACCATCATCAACTAAAAGAGCAACTCTATCCTTTGCCCCAAGAGTAAAATGATAATCGCATTTAGGACAAATACTCATATTTTCTTTAAGCTGTTTATTAAAAATGATTTGCCCGCAACCACCACATTTTGTACATATACCACCAGGCATATCTTTTTTCTTAATTTTTACTATTGTATATTTTGGCTTTCCAAACATAACTTTACCCTTCTAGATTATCAGGCTGACATACTTCCGTTAGGGCTTTACCCCTTTTTGAACCAGCATTTATATACTTGCCAAAGTATATTTCAACATATCTTAGCACAAACTAAACATCTTGTCAAAACTACTTATCCCCCCCAACTCCTAGATAGAAAACACTTTTTCTT
>JAGLQQ010000077.1 GCA_023136735.1 Candidatus Omnitrophota bacterium
AAACATCTGATTTGAGTTTTCTTTTGTGTGCAAAATCACCTGCTTCTATTTCCGATTTAAATTCAGCAATCTTATCCGTTACAAAGTCTTTTCCTCCAAGAAATGATCCGGCATACACTTTATCTAATAAACTATCTCTCCTGTTTATTGAACTTATAACAAAATCTTTGTAATTAGCTGATTCCATACCCAAATAACTGTCTAATTCAGAATAATCTATATATTTATCAGTTTTATGTTTTATGTATCCGTTATAGCTTGACCACTTATAGTTTTGCGGCAATTCAACTATTTTGGCCCTTACTGGATTTAGGTGTATATAGCGCGTTAGTTCTAAAAAATAGCTGTCTTCATCAACCATTATTGATTTATATCTGCCTTGAAATAAATGTCCTGTCTTATTACGTTTTTTGTTATAGTAAACTGTATAGGCAGTATTGATATACTGCATTATTTTAGATAAATTTGGATGGATAGTTTCTAAGAATAAGTGGTAATGGTTTGACATTAAGCAGTATGCGTAAAAATGAAAATTATATTTATCTTTAGCTACTTCTACATACTCTAAAAATTTCTCAAAATCAAAATCGCTTAAAAAGATTTTCTTTCGATCATCTCCTCGGCTGGTTATATGATAAAAGCAGTTTTCTCCTTGTAATCTATATGATCGAGCCATACAAATACTCTACAAAAAAAAAGAGAAAAAGTCAATTGTTTTCCGTTTTCCGGGTCTGACCCCGTTATTTCTCACGACTTCACTTATACAACATTATCCACATTTACCAAAAGATTCACCCTCATGAGTGGGTATTGTGCTATTATAAGGAAAAGGGTTAATATGTCGTCCGCGCAATTTAAGGTAAGTAAAAACAAGGAATCAGCTTTAAAAAGAAAGTTCGATCAACTCGGCATTGATGAATCAGACTTGGTTGAACGCTTCATACGCTCTGGTGGGGCCGGAGGCCAAAATGTCAACAAAACCTCTACCTGTGTATATCTGAAACATCTGCCTTCCGGCATAGAAGTAAAAGCTCAAAAAGAGCGCTCGCAGAGTTTAAATCGCTTTATTGCCAGAAAAATCCTGGCAGAAAAAATAGAAACCATAGCCTTAAAAGAAAAAAGCACCGCGCAAAAACGTATTGCTAAAATACGCAAACAAAAACAGCGCCGCTCAAAAAAAGCAAAAGAAAAAATGCTAAAACTTAAAAAAGAACGCTCTCAAATAAAAAAAACGCGCTCAAAGGTTGACCCAACTCTGCAATGATTCACATATTCTAATAAATATTTTTGAAATACTCTGCATAAACATGTGTATGAATTATTACATCGTCATCACGTTCTTTTGATATTCTCCTAATATCGTTTTTGATATCCTTCATAACATTTTCATAGAACAACTGGTCCCTGCACATTTTTCTATAGTTTTTTGCAGTTTCCGGCGATATTTGTTCTATCGTGCCGATAAGCTTCTTCATCCCAGCCATTTGAAAATTAACTATTTCAAATTCTGCCTTAACTCCGGGGTTAAGACATTTGAGATCTCGCAAGGAATTGTACAGAAACGGCATTACCGGACAAAAATACGCGATTGCATTTATCCCCTTGGCGTTCAGCTGATTAACCAAGCTTATACTTGCCTCTGATGAAACCACATACGGCTGCAGCTTGCGCTTTATACTCTCAGGCATAGCATCCACTGTGAAATAAACACTATCGCACAATTTTTTATCAAGTTCCTCTATAAACTCTTCCAACAGCATCGATCTGCTCATAATCACATATTTTATCTTCCTTTGATTTAAAACGCGGATTATTCCTCGAGTGATGCCATATTGTTTTTCAACCGGTTGGAAAGGTTCAGTCGTTGAACCTATAAGAACTCTATCTGGAGTGTTTATGTTGAGCTCTTTCTCTAATATTTCAAGGCCGTTAACTTTAACCTTTACATACTCACCCCATTTGCGTTCTTCTTTCTGTGCTGCTTTTGAGAATTGAGCATAACAAAAAAGGCAGGAAAAAGCGCATCCCTGATAGGGATTGACCACATACGGCGCGAGATTAATACCTGTCGGCCTAAGAATAGTTTCCACTTTTTTTTCAATAATTTCGACTTTCATATCATCATTTTTCAATATTTTTTCTAACAATTTACACCCATAGCATCTTCACGTTTCGCCTTCGGCGTAACATCCGCCTAACACTTGTCCGCCTATCTTTTTGGTGGAAACTAGCTGATAATCAACAGCAATCATCTATGGGATCACGCCCATAGAATTCTGCAGCAATAATTAAATTATTAATGAACGCCTTGGTCATTTTAAAATTATTTCTTCTCAGCTCATCAATAAAGAATCTGGTGCGCTCAACTATTTGCGCCTGATTACTGTAATCATCCTCTGGGCGAGTATCAGTACCCTCATAATGTACAAAGGGATTGATCTGTTCAATCTTGGGGATATACTCTTTATTCTCAATTAAAAAGCGAAGGCTTTCTTCGCAATCCTCTTTTGTTTCTCCGGGGAACCCCACAATAAGGCTTACCCCAAAAGACAGGCCGGCTTTTTTTAGTTTTTTAAAAAACATCAATGCGTCCATGCTGGTAAAACCTTTTCTCATTTCATCAAGAGTATTATCACATCCTGACTCAAGTCCGATAAAAATATTGTAACAGCCGCTTTGTGCTATTCTTGCCAAAAGCTGATCTGACATTTCAACGCGAATACCCATTTGGGCTTCCCAATGAATGCTGCCGAATTTTTTTATTATAGCCTCGCAAAGCCGCTCCAGCCGGGCAAGATTCATATTTAACATTGAATCATGGAAGACAAAAGATTGAACATTGTTCTTCCTAAGATGACGCTCTATCTCTGTTATAATATTCTCTATGCTCCTTGTTCTTACTTCTTTATACAGCAACCGCTCTGAGCAAAATCTGCAACTCTTCAAGCATCCTCGACTTAATAATAAAGAAACACTATCCTTGCGGGGATACTGCCGCATGTCTAAACGTTTATACCCATCTATTGGATTATAAACATTCAGATTAGGTATTTCCTCAAAATAAGCTGCCTTTTCCTCTTTTTCACCTTGCATAAACTCATAAAACGGCTTTTCGCCTTCCCCCACAACAATCAAATCAGCGGTGCTGAACTCCTTATTTTGAAACACATCTTTATTCTTAAAGTACTGTCTAATGATCTCCGGGCCTCCCAGCACAATCCTAATATCCGGTCTTTTTCTCTTTAGGTTATTGATTAGAGAAAAAGTAGTTTTCAAATTGCTCCTGTAACAGGAAAATCCTAAGATTTGAAAACCAGAGAGTTCAGTTTCTATCTGTTCCAATATTTGGGAAAATTTTTCTTTTAAAATCCGCGGCATATTTTCTTCAAGCCGCGCATTTGAACTAACTAGCCACTCTTTTTTTAATTGCTCATCAGCTAAATTAAAAATTTTGTTATTCAGATCATACAAGGAAATGTTTTGGCCATGGCTTTGCAAAAAAGCCCCCAGGTGAATCAAGCTAAGCGGCGGCATGTTCGGCCAAAAAGGCGGCATAAGGACAAGCGCTGTTTTAGGAAATTTTTTTTCTGACATAATTTATCGATTCTTTGCTTGCTTAATTATCTGACTTGCTTGTGCCCAAGCTGCTTGGGGGTCATCGCATGATTCAGAAATTCCGACCTGCCCCTGATATGCCCACACATATAAAGCATTAAGGTCCTCATTGAGCAGGATTTTTCCCTGCTCACCGACGCGCTGTTCCTGTCCTTTTTGCACGCCCCAGCACTGCAGCCATTGATGATGTTTTTTATTCTTACTTTTACACAACTTCCCCATATCCTGAATAACAGGAATCATCTCTTCAACCGGAGTATCGTTATTAACCCAGTAAAGATCAGATCCTAGGTTATCAAGAGAATCTATGCGGGAAACATCTTCCCAGACACTTTTATCGCAAGGCATTACGCAGCATATAGTTTCCATCTGAGGATATGTCAGCTTTATATAATCTGTCAATAAACAAATGTACCGAACAATACATTGTTTTCTAAATTGCGTTTCTTGTTCAACACTTGCCTTGAATAAATCTCCACTGTACATATCTCTATATATCCGAACGCAAGACGCGCAGAAACAATCAATCCGTGATGGTTCGTCTATAAAATATCCCTCAAATCCCTTCTCAGCAATGCGGTCAATCAAGCCCCTGATATATTTGAGAACCTCCAAATTATTATAGCAGCCCGCTGAATTATAGCTGCCGTCTCTATTTACCTGATGAGCTTTAGGGTAATTAAGTAAAAACTGGCTGGATTTTCCTCCTCCAAAATAATTAATTACCCCCCAGAATATTGCCAAAGGCCTAAGCCCGTGCTCTTTACAAAGACGTGAAAAAAAATCAACCTTTCCCGTCATATAGACAAAATCATTTTCCTGTGCGGCAAGCAGCACATCATCACAGCCTATTGATTTAATATCCAAAAGGTCAGTTTCTATATGCCGTGGATTATGATGCCCCATATATGAAACGCCTGTTCTCATTTTTTATACCTCTTGAGAGTTGTTTGCATTTGTTTATGGATAGAATCATTGCTGGCTAAAATATTTTTCTTATAATTGCTAAAGGGGCTGCCGTCAAACTGCGTGACTATTCCTCCTGCTTCTTGAACAATCAACGTTGCCGCAGCTGTATCCCAAGGCTGCAAACCCATTTCCCAAAACCCGTCAAACCTGCCGCAGGCAACATAGCATAGATCTATGGCAGCCGCACCGGCTCTACGAACCGCCATACTAGCCATAAGAAATTTCGTAAAATTATCAATATTATTATCCTTTTTATCCTTAAAGTCATAGGCAAATCCGGTTGCTAAAAACGCCTTGTTAAGCTTCTTAACCGTGGAAACCCTTATCTTTTTTTTATTCAAATACGCCCCTTTACCCTTAATAGCGGTAAATAGTTCCTGATGCATGGGGTCATAGACAACGCCTGCTATTATTTGTCCCTCTTTTTCCAGGGCTATTGACACGCAAAAGAATGGAAATCCACGCGCGAAATTTGTCGTGCCGTCTAAGGGATCAATGATCCAGCGGTCTCCTTTTGTAGTTTTACAAGAACTTTCCTCTGTCAAAAACCCATACTGGGAAAATTCTTTTTTTAAAGTCCTAACTATTAATTTTTCAGCTTTTATATCTGTCTCGGTAACAATATTAATTTCACCCTTATAGCGAATACTTTGGCTTTTCCCCACGCGGGATTTAATCATATCACCTGCACCTACTGCCGCCTTGATCGCGCCATTGAGCTCTTTCATGCGATTCCTACCCTTCATCCTTTTTCCACTTATCTATTTGCTCGGTTAAAATATCTTTGATATCCGCGTGGTACCCAATATACACTGCCCTGAGGACACCTTGTGTATCTAAAACAACTATCCGGGGGACAGAGTGTACTCCTAGTTGTTTTGCAAGCCCCGCGTCGGCATCAATGAGAACAGGAAAAGAATATCCGTTCTCATCAACAACCCGCAAGGCTTGCTCCTCATCGGTGGTTATCGTAAGCACCTGAACTTCTTCTTCAAATACGCTCTGGAATAGCTCTTCAAGTAAAGGCAGTTCTTTTTTACATGGCGGGCACCAATGTTCCCAAAAATTAATAATAACTACTTTTCCCCTCATTGCTTTAGACTGGATCTTTTCTCCAAAGATATTAGGCAAAGAAAATTCAGGACATACCGACCCTACAAGCTCATTCTCAGCACCGTCAAATTCTCTTTTTACTATTTCCTTGGCCATAGCTTCTGACATATCGATGATATTTACACCCTTAGGAGGACTATAAACAAATACTTCATCATCAATGCCTGCATTTATTTTGGCCTTAGTATATCTAATTACCACTTGCATCTTTTGATTTTCACTAAACATCTTGAGGCTGGACACATATTCTGTTTTGAGATTCCAGCAAAAGATTACCCGATCCGCAATCATATCCTCAGGTGAAGTATTCCTTGAAAAAGCCTTCACTTCCTGGCTTCTTCTCTGGCGCGCCTCTGGATTTATTTCCAATTCAAGAATGTATTCAGAGCCTTGAGCTGATTCCTCTTTCTTAACGGAAAGCACGGAATAATCTCTCAGCAGGCTTTTCACCTGATCAATTGGATTAAACTGCTTAAGAAACTCTCCGGCCTGGGGAGATGTACCCCTCATTATTGACTTAAACACCGTAATTTTCCCACTCTTTTCATCGGTCTGCTCCTGCCACAAAACATTGCCCTCATAAACAGAAAGACTTTTCAGTTTATTGCCTAAGCCATCAGCTATTTCAACATTTGCTCGGAATTTATTTGGGGCTTTAAATCGAAGAGTTCCAATAAAACTTGTATTTATTTCGCCGAATTTATGGGATTGAACAATAGATGTAGATATGTCTTTAAGGGCCGCGATGCTTTCTTGAATCAGCTTTACTGCCTGCTGAGCGTCAACTTCTTGCGCGAACACCCCCGAGGGAAAACTTCCCAGGAAAAACAGAACGAAAAAAACAACGGCCCGCGGAAATAATTTTTTCATTATGTTTCCAGCGCTTAATTCACAAAAAAAAGAAAACACCTGACTCAAGTTCATAATGTTATAGTCAGCCTATCGACAGCGGCTATACTTTTAGGAAAAACCTTCCTGGCATGTGTTTGGGCAATACTGCGATGTTTTTTGCTGGGGTAGTTATCCGCGTCAAAGTGGGTTAATACGAGCCTGTGGGCATTAGCCTCTTTAGCTAGCAGGGCCGCTTGTATCGGATCAAGATGCGGCCAACCTCCATCATCCTGTCCTTTTCGAAGAGCGCATTCGGTAATAAGCAGATCCGCATTATTGCCAAGTTTTACAATATTCTCGCAGCTGCCCGTATCAGTGCAATAGGCTATGGTTTTTCCCTGGCCCTTGAAACGATACCCCAAACAATCACTCGAATGTACGAGAAGGAGAGCATTGATCTCCATACCCGCAAAGCGCATTTTCTTTAAAGCAGCTGAAAATTTAATTTTAAACGACAAGCCCTTAGGCGGCACAGTAAACGGCTGGGCAATAAACGCCTTCAAAGCTTTAATTGCGGATTGCGGCGCGTAAATAACAAGCCCTTTTGGAAATTTGAATTTTGCTAAAGCATGCAGTCCGATTATATGATCAAGATGCAAATGACTTAAAAAAACCGCAGTAGGCTTTGTGTTGTCAATATAACGGTCAGCCTTGACAAACCCAGATCCTGCATCAAGAATAATATTGCAGCTATCGGTTTTTATTAATGTACAAACAGTATTGCCTGTTTTTGTATCAAACCATCCATTAGTACCCAAGAAAATTATCTTCAATGTTCTGCTTTCTTTTTGAGGTTATTTTATACCGTCCATTAGATTATCCCTGATCAAAGCCAGGATTGCTGCCTGAGGAACGATTATGTATTCCACATTTTCATATTCTATTTCAACTGCTGAGTTTCTTAGGAATATCGCTCTGTCGCTTACCTTCGCCTGCAAGGGAAAATACTGATTAGATGTTTTATCAGCAGAGTCTTTCCAGGTTTCAATGCTCGAATCCTGCGGCTCCGGAACTGGTATACCCGGGCCAACCTTGACGATTTTGCCGCTATGCACTTTTTCTTTCTCATAAGCGCCTTGGGGCAAATACAAGCCGGAATTTGTCATTTCTTTCTTGTTGTCCGGTTTAATTAAAACTCTATCACCTATTACAATCAATTCTCTTGCCATCGCAACCCCTTTTAAACTATTAAGCCTTATTAACGTAGAGCGTCTGCGTTGGATACGCGAACTCTAGCTTTTCTTCTTCAAACTTTTTCATTATCCGCAAATTAATATCCTGCTGCTTATCCATATATATATTATAATCTGGGCTCAGTACGTAATATACTATTTCTATCAACAAGCTGAAATCGCCATAAGAAAAAAAGTGCGCCCGGTCAAAGCGTGTGTCTGGAGTGTTGGTTATGATCTCCTTAATATATCCGGGTATTTTTGCCATTTGCGCCTGGGCAGTTTGATAAGTTACTCCCAGCTTAAAGACCACCCGGCGTTCTGCCATGCGTTTATAATTACGCACGCGGGAATTCGTCAAATCTGTATTGGAGAATATCAGCTGTTCTCCTCCCAGGGAGCGAATCCTTGTTGTTTTAATACCAATATGCTCAACTGCCCCTAAATAATCTCCGATTATTATAAAATCTCCCACTTCAAAAGGACGGTCAAATAAAATAGAGAAGAAACTGAACAAATCGCCTAAAACCGCCTGTGCCGCAAGGGCAACCGCAATACCGCCGATTCCAAGTCCGGCAATTACCGCTGATACCTTAAACCCCAGATTATCCAGGAGAAAAACAATACCTATGCCCCATACGATAATCTTGATAACGCTCAACATCCCTTTTAAGCTGCGTTCTCTGGCTACGTTTTGCTCTGGTTTAATCCAAAAAACATCCAGAGCATAGGTGATTGCAGATATAAGCAGCCGGATAGCCATAACTGTCATAATCGCTACCCCTACAACATTTATAGCCCCTGTGATGTTCTGGGGCAAGGTCAAATTCTGAATGCTTATATAAAACGCGCCGAAATATAACAGAGGCATTATATTCTTATCAAATATTCGCACAATAAAGTCATCGATTGTTGTTTTGGTTTTTTGAGACCATTTTTTCAAACGACTAAGCACAATCCGTTTAAACACTAACAATGCAATTACAGTACCAAGAAAAATACCAAAGCAAATAAAATAATCTATCAGTGTATTGCCAAAATAAATCGATTGTAATAATTCCAAACTCATTTCTAGCCCTCCTAATTAACGTTCAAGATCATCAAACACCCACAGTGATGTATTAGCTGATTTTATCAAACCCCCGCAGAAAAAACAAGGTTTTGCTAAAAATCCCAACTCCTAGACAGAAAACACTTTTCCTTGGCACATTAAACAGATAGGGGGAATTGTATTTGCGGATTTT
>JAGLQQ010000078.1 GCA_023136735.1 Candidatus Omnitrophota bacterium
AATTTCACCTGGCGGTTTGTCCCGATTTACCTCTTAAATAACTTTTTCACCTTTTAAGTGATTATCCAATTCCTTCTAAATACTTACTACCTCTGGATTAATCTTCCTTTGCAGAATTCTATTTAGGAATTAGGGTTACAAAATATGTGTTGAGTTTTATTTTATCCTGACTGCTCTGCCCTGATCATTTCAATATATTTTTCCTGCCCTGATTCGGTAAGATTTGCTGAATCTCTAAAATTATTACTCCCGCCCTCTTGAACTATTTCTGCAGTGAAGCTCTATGGGTTTACACCCATAGCATATTCACGTTTCGCCTTCGGCGTAATATCCGCCTAACACTTGTCCGCCTATCCTTTTGGTGGAAACTGGCGGATAATCAAAGGCATTCATCTATGAGCTCACGCCCAGGATATTAACCTGCAATGTTTGTTAATTTTTAATTAGCCGCTTTTTTTTCTGCTGGAGTGCTTTCTCTTTTTCAAAATACGCGTCAAACTGCTCGGGTGTTTCTAGCATCGTTTCATAATACTTACCTTCAAGCTCACAGTGCGGATGATTATGCTTCCTGCAGCGATCCGGACGCCGATCATATATTGTGCAGAGGTTTGCCTTTGATAAATACCGGCAGCGGCTGTGTACCAACAGATGCCATTTACGGTGCGCAATAAATACTTTTACTCCTTCAAAAAAAAGATGCCATCTTAAATCTTCTTTTTCTACTTTAGTTACCGGCTTATATATCTGTACTGCAAGGTCATGGCAGCAGATAGCATTACATTCTTCAAGGCATTTATTTATTCGTCTTTTATTCTTCTTTAACAATGTTTTCTCCTGAGCTTTTTGCGGATTTTTATCTTAGACCACCATCGCCGCAGGTTCGTAATATTCTCTCGGATGCTTGCAGGAAGGACATTTTACCGGAGGCTCTGTTCCTTCATGTATAAAACCACACACGCCGCATTTCCATTTGATCGGCTTATCGCGTTTATACACAGTACCTGCTTCCACCATTTCTAAAAGCTTTTTATATCTATCCGCGTGTTCTTTCTCAATCTTTGCTATCTCAGTAAACAGCGCGGCCGCCTCCGCATTGCCTTCTTCCTCGGCAGCTTTAGCAAAATCAGGATACATGGTAAATGTTTCATATATTTCTCCTTCAATTGCTTCTTTTAAATTCGCTTTTGTGTCGTTGATTCCGCCAAGCAGCTTTAATTCATTTTTAGCATGCTGCATTTCATTAGCTGCTGCCTCTTCAAAAATTTTAGCAATATAATAATATCCTTCTTTTCTGGCTACCTTGGCAAAATATGTATACTTATTGCGGGCTTGTGATTCACCGGCAAATGCTGCTTGAAGATTTTTTGCTGTTTTTGATCCTGATTCGATTCCCATAACCTCATCCTCCTCTTTTTTATTTTTACCCCCCCCTAAGTTAACTAGCTTGAATATTGTATACTAAAATGAAACCCTCTGGCAATATATTTTTAGGCTCTTTCTTATTTAGTGTAGACTTCGAATAAAGATTATGGGGGAATTTGTAAGCGTGTTGGATGAGATTCTTCCTGAATCTCACCTTATCAGGCTTCATTTTTATGAAGTCTTGATGTGCAATCCTGCACAGCAATGTCCA
>JAGLQQ010000079.1 GCA_023136735.1 Candidatus Omnitrophota bacterium
CCGCATTCGTTCACGAATGCCTTACTGCAACAGTGCCATTAGGGTATAACTCTTATAAATTTAGGATGTTAGGACTGCAGAACAATCTGGAAGGATATTAATCCTGTTTGGGCAAGTCAGAGATCTTCTCAAATCCCTTCCAGTCATACGCATAAGACTTTTTGCGCCTTGGTTTAAAAAGAAGCGGAATATCGGTAAACAGAAGAAAAATACTAGGCACTATAAAAAGAGTAAAAACCGTCGAAACCAAAAGCCCTCCGAGAACGGTGATTGCCAGCGGTGCCCACAAACCAGCGCCTTCTGTTCTATCTAGTGCCATCGGGAGAAGTCCGAACAATGTTGTACACGATGTCATCATTATCGGACGCAGCCTATCTAATCCTGCAAGCATAGCCGCCTTGTATCTGTTAGTCTTTTTTTCTCTTAGAAAATAATTTATCCTGTCCACAAGTATTATCGCATTATTGACCACAATGCCTGCAAGCATTATGATTCCGATAAATACAGACACGCTTTTAGGTTTTCTAAATACAGAAAGGGCTATGGTAACACCTATAAGAGAAAGAGGGACAGAAGAAAGGATTACAAGCGGTTGTATAAATGAAGCAAACAAAGATGCCAGAACCATATAGATCAAAGCGATGGTGACCCAAATAACAAATATGAGTTCGCTTTTGCCCTTAATCATTTTTTCATAATCACCGCCGAAACGATAGTAATAATTCTTAGGAAGCTTCATTTCAGAGAGTGATTCCTGAACAATAGCTACTGATTGTGCAAGATCATATTTAGCCATTGTTGCACTGACTTCAATCATTCTTTGTTTATTTTTACGCCATATTTCGGTCGGACCTTCTCCCGGTTTAAAATCCGCCACTTGCTGAAAATAGACTGTATTGCCATCTCCGGTGACTAAAGTAAGCTTATGGACATCATCAAAAGTTTTTCTATCCTCGCGGCGCAGCCTTGCAATAGTTTCCACCTGCTTAGATTCTGAATGGAATCTTGTCGCTACCAAGCCTCTCATTTTTGCATGAATAGTATCAGAAATCTGGGATACAGATAGCCCCCATTTTGCTGCTCTGGATTTATTAACAACAGCCAAAAGTTCAGGCCGCTTTTCCCTCATTCTTATTTTTACATCCACAAATCCAGGGATAGAACCAACTCGTTTTGAAATATTTACGGCTATTTCCCGCAACGTATTATAATCATAGCCATATAGCTCAATATGCAATTCCTTCGCAGACATACTCTGTGGTTCTTCAAAATAAATAAAAGCATTAGGAATTTCCTTGACTCTTTCTCTTAACTGGTCAATCACCTCTTTATTTGAACGTTCACGTTCAGAAAGAGGTACAAGCTTAACAAACACTCTACTTGACCACGGTTTAATACGGCTTGAAAGCGTTTTTACCTCAGAAACCTCAGCTAAAATTTCCTCTACCTGCTTGATTACCTGATCAGAAATATCCAATTTAGCCCCTGTAGGCAACTCAACGAAAATTGTAAATTCATTCTCCTCGGTTTTTCCCAAAAATTCCATCCCTAGTTTCTCTGTAAAAATATAGAAAGATATTCCAAATATACAAAAAACAGCAATAACCATATAAAGACGAAACCTCAACGCCCTTCCCAAGGAAATCCTATATATATTATGTAATGATTTTAATACTCTATTTGAAAGCGGTGGACGTTTTTCCGGTTTCTTCTCTTCTTTAATTTCATAAAACCATATTTCATCCTTATCCTTTTGCTGAAGCGGCTTTTCCTCTTTCTTTTTTCCGAAAAAAGCCGACAAAACTGGAACAAGAGTGACAGCAACAAGCAAACTAGCAACCAAGGCATAAACAATTGTCATTGCCAGACCTTCATATAACAATCTTATCTCTTTATTAACAAAAATAAATGGTAAGAAAACAATGATCGTAGTAAGTGTTGAAGCAAATATCGCCAACCACATTTCTTCAGCTCCAGAACTTGCCGCTTCTTTGCGGTCAAGCCCCTTACTCCGCTTTTTAGAAATATTATCAAGCACAACAATAGCATTATCAACCAACATACCGCTTCCTAGAGCCAATCCGCTTAATGTCATTATATTCAATGTTAGTTTTTGAAAAAACATCATGAAAAAAGTACATATAATTGCTGTTGGAATAGAAATACCTATAGTAATTGTAGAACTGAAATCCCGCAAGAAAATCCAAAGAACACATATCGCCAGGAATCCTCCAAAGAGCAATGAGCTTTGAACATCATTTATCGCTTTACGGATAAAATCGCCTTGATTGTAAACCGGGATAAGACGGATTCCTCTTTCTGAAAGATTTTCTACAGTTTTAAAAGACTCAATCTCTTTTATTATCGAATCTGTCATTTTAAGAGTATTGGCCATGCTTTCTTTTTGCACGTAGACAGAAACTGTCGGAGCAAGATTAGTGCGGGAATAACTTGTTGCTTCCAGGTAAGAGTCTTTCACTGTAGCTAAATCTTTTAAACGTATTATTGCTCCCGATTCAGTAGCAGCGATACCGATATTTTCGATATCTTTCATGGTTTTAAATTCACCGATGACCCTGACTAAAAATTTATCATCTGTTCTTTGAATCTCTCCAGCCAATAGGTTTAAATTGTTTGACCCTAGGACATTGATAACTTTATTAATCGGCATTTTGTAAGCATCAAGCTTTTGCTGATGAATTTCAACAAGTATTTTTCTTTCTCTTCTGCCTCCAATTTCAACATCAGCAACACCGTTTATACGTTCAAGTCTTGTCTTTAAGCTCTCATCTACTATCTTACCCAGCATTTCGGGAGTGTAGCGATTGCCTCCAGTCATAGCTAAGATCATAACCGGAACATCTGAATACTCATATTTAGCAATAACAGGTTTTTCTATTTCTTCTGGTAAATCGTTTTTAACTCTGGCAAATTTTTCTCTTACCTCTAAAGCGGCGAAATCCATATTTGTACCAGGTTCGAACTTTATTACAATTGTAGCGCTTGCTTCTTCAGATGTAGACTCAATACTTCGCACATGAGAAACTGAAGAAACAGCTTCTTCAACAGGACGGGTTATTCTTTCTTCGATTTCAACTGGGGGGATACCACCGCGAACATTGATAAAAATAGTAACATTACCAAAACTGGTATTAGGCATAAGCTCTACAGGCAGTTTACCTAAAGAAACTATACCCATTATCAAAGCACCTAAAAAGATCATGAAAATCGTTATCGGCCTGTTTACCGAATATCGCGGTAGGCTCATTTTAGTCTGATCTCTCCTCTGCCGCAAAATAAACCTTGTTCGGACCTTCTCCTTGAGACTTTATCAAATTACTAATTACCAATTCTTCAAGCTCCCTATCAGCTATGGGCAATGGAACTTTAAATTTGACAACATATTCAAGTCGGGTAATTTTACCTGTTTGTCTGATAAAATCAAGTGCTTGCATCTGCCGCGAATTCAATTCATTTTCCGCTTTTTTCTTCGCTTTTTTATCTTCCTCTATTACTTGCTTTTTCTCTGGCTCCTCGATTTCTTCATCTTGCAAAGAAACAACATCAGTAGGCTTTCTTTTCATTAAATGAGACACATCAATTTCTTCAATAATTGTTTGCTTAGAACCAACCAAAACACGTTCCTCCTCATCTGCCTTTTCAGGCTGGAAGAAACTCATAAACCACTCTTTAAGGGTTTCAAGAATAATATAAACACAGGGAACAATAAAAAGAGTAAGAAAAGCAGCACTAGTCAATCCACCCATTACGGTTCTGGCCATAGGCGCCCTAAGCTCTGATCCTTCTCCTAAGGCAAAAGCCAAAGGCAAGAGTCCAAATATTGTTGTCAGTGATGTCATTAAAATCGGTCTTGCTCTAACCCTGCTTGACTGAATTGCCGCCTCAAATATTCCCAACCCCTGCTTACGCGCAAGGTTCATAAAATCAATCAAAAGAATTCCATTGTTAACAACAATTCCTCCCAACATAATAAATCCTAAAGCAACTACTACACTCAAAGGAGTATGCGTAAAGAACAATGTCCAGCTTACACCAATCAAAGACAATGGCACAGTAAACATGATTATAAGCGGCTGCATTAAAGATTCAAATTCAGATGCCATAATCATATAAACAAGCAACAAAGCCAGAATGAGCGCAAACTGAAGGCTTTTAAAAGACTCTTCCATTTCCTTATTTTCTCCGCCTATTTCTATACTATAATTCTGCGGCAGCTCTTCCTTAATATTTGCGACAATCTCCTTTGCTTCCTCTACAACTTCGTTCAACCCGCGATTATAAATATTAGCGCTGACAAATACAACTCTTTGTTTGCTTTCCCTCTTGATTTCAGTAGGCCCTTTGCCCTTAGCTAAATATGCAAGCTGATCCAAAAATATATGCACTCCTAAAGGTGAAAATACCAAAAGTTTACCGATTTTATGAAAATCTCCGCTATCTTCTTTTCTCAAACGAACCCGCACATCTATTTCGCGGCCTTCTTCCTTAAATTTTGTAGCTACATAACCGCGAAGGCCCGCTTGTGCTACAGCAGAGACCTTGTTTACATTAAGCTGATAAAGCGAAGCTCTGTCCTTTCGAATATGGATTTTAATTTCCGGACTTGGTGGGGTCAGGCTGTCTTTGATTCCGTAAACCCCTTGTATTTTTGCCAGCTGCTTTTCTATCTCCTGTGCCGCTGGAATCATAATATTTTCAAGGTCAAATCCTCTCAATACAATAACCAAAGGCGCGCTTCCGGCAAATACGGACTTAAACACACTTTCCTGTAAGACATACTCTATTTTACCCCCCTGTAAATCAATTTCAGATAAAGCAGCTTTTATCTGCTGGACTAATTCGGAAGTCGCAATATTCTTTTTTTCCGAGCCTTCTTCCTGTTCCTTAAATAAAGCCATCAATCCGCGTGCTGGCCTAGCGTGAAGGTTAACTATAATATTCGCCTCATTTGAACCAAGAACTTCTACGACACCGTCTTTTTTTAAGTCCTTAGAAGATCCGATATTGACTGTAACATCTTTTACCGGTGTGAAGTCCAGCACAACATCTTCTATTCTGCGCACAACCGCATTAGTTGCTTTTAAATTAGTCCCAGCAGGCATACTTGCTTTAAGTATAAACTGCCTTTGATCCAGCTTTGGCATAAACTCTTTATCCAAAGAAACCAGCAGTTTTAAACTGAATGCCGCCATTAAAAGGGTTCCAGCTATAATACCTAAAACTATTAAATAAGGAATGGGACCTTTAAATCTTGTTGAATTTTGCTGTGCTTCTTTTTGCCGGGCAATGACCTCTGCGTCCTTATTAACTAGAGCAATTTTCCCCACTTTGCCTCTAGACATGAACATAGGAGTTAAGCTCATAGCTGTAATAACAGAGGCAATAAGTGAAAATGTAACTGTAAGAGCAAGCTCCTTAAATAATTGTCCTGCAATACCTACAACAAAAACTAAAGGTAAAAATACAGCAATAGTTGTTAGTGTCGAACCAACAACTGCACTAAAAACTTCATTTGAAGCCTCAACGGCAGCCGTTTTAATGTCTTTTTTCATCTGCTGGTGACGGTATATATTTTCAATAACAACAATTCCATTATCCACCAACAATCCGACCCCCAAGGCCAAACCTCCTAAAGACATCATATTTAAAGATAATTTGCCGAAAAACATAAGAATAAGAGTGAAAAGTATGGATATCGGAATACTTATAGTAACTACTATTGCGCTACGGAAATTTTTCAGGAATAAAAGTAAAATAATAAAAGCAAGTACCCCTCCCTGCAAAGCATTATCTCTTAACTGTAAAATCGACTGTTCAATAAATACAGACTGATCGTAAACAACCTTAAGAGTTATTTCATCCGGAAGCGTCTGTCGTAAGACCTTTAGTTTTTCATATATCTGCTTATTAACAGCGAGTATGTTAGCATCCGCCTGCCTCTGGACGCTTAAAGATATATTATCATAGCCATTATACCTGGAAATACTTGTTTGCTCTTTTAGAGTATCGCGTACCTCTCCCAGCTCCCTTATATATATAACCCTTTTCTTTCTTTCCTTTTCTTCTTTAGTTAAGTCCTGCCTGCGATTTTCTTCCTCATGGGAGCGATCTTCTATAAGCAGCGGAACATCATACATTTCATCAACAGTTTTGAACTCACCTATAGTTCTTACCAGATATTCATAGAAGCTGGTTTCAATAGTACCAGCCGGATAATTTAAATTTGCTGATTTAAAAAGATCGATAATATCCATAATCGAGACATTAAATGCCCGCAATCTCTGCTGATTAAGATCAACGACTATCTCTCTTTCCCTACCGCCCGCCATAATTACCTGGGCAACGCCATCGATTTTTTCCAGCTCATCCTTTATAACTCTGCGTGATACTTCTCTGAGCTCATAAGGAGAAAAATATGCCCCCACACTTGTAACACTCAAGATCATAATAGGGGTATCAAACGGATTATACTTCATGACAATAGGTTCTTCAGCATCACGAGGCATCTTCTCTTTTATTAGATCAACCTTTTCCCGCACATTCAAAGCCGCAAAATCCATGTTCGTATTCCAATTAAATTCACAGATTACTATGCTTGTACCTTCTCTGGAATTTGAACTGACTTTACGGATATTTGAAACAGCACTTACTGATTCCTCTATCGGACGTGTTATTAATGCTTCTATTTCTTCCGGTGCAGCATTTTCATAAGAAGTTATAACCGTTATTTGGGGATAAGTTATGGGAGGAAAAAGCTCTTGAGATAGCCTGCTCCATGAAATTATTCCCAAGAGAATAACCCCAGCAGCAAACATTAAAATTGTAACAGGTTTTTTAACCGAAAATCCCGGGAGACTCATTTTTTACCTTATTTATTATAAACACAACTGAATTATATTTCTCGAACCTGAATTTCCGTGATCTGTACCGGCGTACCTGAAGTCAATTGCTCGATATTTGAAATAGCCACAAGATCACCCTCTTTTAAACCTCTAAGAATTTCTATATAGTCGGTTGATTCATACCCTGTCTCAACCAGCCTCTCCTGGGCTGTATTTGTCGCCTCATCAATAACATAAACCAAAGATGCATCTTCTAACTTTTTCAAGGCAACACGAGGAATACTAATAACCCCTGGCTTTTCAAAAAGAATAATATCCGCTCTGGCAAACATTCCCGGCATAAGCATCCTGCGTGAATTATCTATTTTAACCTCAACCGGCAGTGTCCTTGTTTTATCAGAAAGAGCTGGATAAATATTATCAATAATCCCGTCAAACGGTAAATCAGGATACCCATCGACATAAATACGTGAAAGTTGTCCAATCTTTATCTTTGTCACATCCCTTTCAACTACTCCTACCTCAGCAAAAACAGTATCAATCTCCACCACCTCTATTGCCTTAGGTGTATACGGAGAGACCAACTCGCCTATTTCAATGTTGCGTTCATTTAAAACGCAATCAGAGGGAGCATACATTTCGGTTTTTTTCAATTCTTCTCTTGCTGAAGATATTTCAACCTGAGCCGCTTCTACCTGATGTTTAGCACTTCCTGCTTCTGCCTCTACTTCGGCAAGTTTTAATTTATTTATTGACCCGATATTATAAAGATCACGGTTCATTTTAACTTTTTTCTCAGCCTGAGAAAGGCTTACCATAGCAGATTTTAACTTCGCCCGATTATAATCAATTTTCAAGTTTGCCTCTGCCTGTCTAAGACGGGCAATCAACTGTCCTTCTTTTACCAAGTCGCCTTCCCGGAACCCCACCATGTCAACAAGACCAGTAGCTTCAAAATTCAATTTTCTGGTGATTAATCCCTTTATAGATCCCATTGCGGGTAAAATATCTTCAAATGTTGTGCGAGAAATCTTATACACTTTCAGGGATAATCCTCTTTTAGCAAAGCCTGATTGTTTAGGCTCAGTTTCTATTGGCAATTCCTGGGCAGCGTCATCTTTTCCAGAAAAAGAGTTCCATTTTTCTTTCCACCCACCTTTTTCGACCCCCCACCAAACAACACCGATAATTATCATCGTTACCACTATGAATATGAATATGGAACGCCTCATTTATTTTCCTCCCAAAAGTCATTTTTGAAAATTTTACTAATTGAAATAATTTATAACTCCAATTGCGTGGTTCAAACTAACTATAGCTATATTTATTCCTGCTAATGCCTCCTGCATTGTTCCATTGGCTTCAGCAAGTTGAGTCTCAGCGTTTATAACATCTGCTCCCCGAGCTTCTCCCATCCTTCTTTTTGTTTTTAATATTTCCAGCTGTTTTCTACGAAATCCGATTTGGTTTACAGCCAGAGAAAGCTGTGTATTATATCTTAAATAAGTATAATAAGCATCTTCAGTCTCCTGACGAATTTTATTTTTCATTTCTGCTTTATCTTTAAGTGCCTGCTTTCGGGTTATCTGAGCCTCCTTAGCTTTTGTGAAATGCGCCAGGTTATCCCAAAAAGAAAATTTTGAATTCAAAGTCTGAGATTCTACATTTGTACTGGTACTTGTCACTCGAAATGGGGTTATCTTATCCTTCTTATAAGAAGTTTCAACCGTATTGCCGCCCAGGAACCATCTGATTTTTCCCATCAAAGACCACTCTGTCGCTAAATTTAAGCTCCTCTGACTGAAAGACTCTCCTGCTCGGCCATAACTACCGACAATCGAAACATTCGGCATCTCCTCGCTTTTAATTATATCTTGGCTGAATTTAGCCGCCTTTAATGTCTGCTCAATTATTTTAATTTCAACCCTGTGTAGAAAAGCCAGATCAAGGCATTCAGTCAAATTGGTTTCAATCTTTTGCCTTCCCAGCTGAAAATCCATATTTGTAATGTCTATATTTTCAAGAAACATTTCCTTCTCCAAGCTCAGTTTTGCCATTGCAAAACCACGCTCTGAATAAGATACCTGATAACAGACCTGATTATATGAAGCCTGCGCATCTAATAAATCCGCAGGCGTTGCCCAAAAAACAGTAAATTCACTTTCAACTTCTTCAAGAACTTGCTCACTTTTTTCTTTTAATCTCTGCATAATATCAATCGTATTCTTTGCCATAATAAGCTCATAATATGCCTTGGTTACTTTTAAAATTAATTCATTTTTTACCCGTTCATAGTTACCTTTGGCAATAAGCCCGCCAAGCTGTTCTTTACGTAATGTCGCCGTTAATTTTCCTCCGGAAAACAGCATCTGCTCCCCTTGTAATGCATAAGAACGGCCCCGATAATTCTCAGTTACTGTTCTCCCGTCTGTTTCATTCCACTCACCCATTAAAGCCGGATAAAACCCCCGCCTTGCTTCTCTAACTCGCAAATTTGCTAATTCCTGTTGATCTTTTGCGACTTGCAGTGGTAAATGCGCAGCCAAGGCAAGAGAAAGACAATCTTCAAGCCTTACGATTTTATCTCCCGGAGTGGCCTTGAGTATCATAGGTTTGACTTCTGAGGGCATTGATATATCTTTGTAAAGATTTTTCTCGACAATCTGTTGGCGTGCTTCAGGCAAGGAACTGATACTTGTTTCCGCATTTAGCTTTTTATAGGCTTTCTCTACTTCAACGCCTGACTCCATGCGTTTCTCAGCATTTTTTCTAAGTTGACTGATCTTCTCTTTACTCTCTTTTTTTATCAGTTCAACCCTTTTAATACGGGTGAATTTATCCAGATGCTCTTTGGCCTTTCTAGCCTCAATCTTTTTAAATTCCTTAATCCTGACCATAGCTTTTCTAGGACCCAACTCTTTTTCCTTTTCAGTCCATTGGGATCTTTTATCCGGTTCTCCAGGAAAAACAAATAAATCAAGAAATTGAGCATTCCATTGCGAATCAACATTATATTTGAATGTTCGGTCAAGTTCTATTAGAACTTGAACCCTCTCAGAAGGAACTTTATTATAATCCGTTTTCTCCTCTACAACTACTCTCTTTATCCCCTCTTCAGCAACCGGAACTTCAATAGGTATATTCTCATAATTCTTAAACGTTATATTGGATCCAATAAAATTAACAATAAGTCCACGAGGATTTTGGGATTCCACGACAGTGAACTCAACAGGAGGTTTAGAATGTTCAATGTGAATTTGCAATCCACCATCTATTTTTTTAAGTAAAAACGTTCTTAATTTGGCAGGTTGCTGCGCATAACACATTGAAATGAAAAGTAAAACAGAACCGCATACTAGCAGTATCTGTTGGCAGATTTTACCAATAGAGATATGTTTCATCTTATGCAATTCCCTTTGCCAAGAATAATAAGTTCATCCTGATTAATTTAAATCATCTTGTGCCTTATTATATTGCCTTTCCATAGGTAAAGTCAATAAAAATAAAGCATAAGAACAAATCAATACTGGATGTCCTTCTCTAAACGCTTTTTAATGATTTGGGCCGTAATCCTATGGCCTTTATCATTCAAATGGCAGGTACCCTCAGGAATAATCCGCAAACTCTCCAAGTTAACTCCTCTGGTATTGAAGGCCTGTTTAAGGTCAATGCTAGAAAATCCGTACTTTTTGGGGCAGTCATTTTTTATCCACTGATCTATCCCACTGTCATCTTTTAGCTCCGGAACCAGTAAAAGGGAAATCTGAAAGTTAAACTTGACTGAGAGCTCATGAAACTTTTCAAAAACTTCCTTATTTACCTTCATTGATTCTTCCATGTTCTTATAAGCAGCGAACTTATAAGCTTGCGCCGGGAATCGATCAGGATCACTAAGGCTAAGGCGATCATATAGTCTTTTGTTCATAACCCTATACGACGCCAGATGTCTCATTAATAATCTATCAATTGAATGCGGCAAAGCCAGAATTTGAGGAAAATTAAAGCTGAAATATTTTCCCATGGTAAGAAACACATCTTTTTGGTTGGAGTTTTCAAACCCTGGCAAAAAAACCGCATTACGATAGTAATCGTCATTCAAGAACTGTACAATAATCATATCCGGCTCATAATCAAGCAGCTTATGTTTCAATAATAGAAATTTCTGCACAGCATTATACGAGCATACTCCGGCATTCAAAACTTCGTATCTGATATTAGATTCCGTTTTTGCATTGAGCAATTTTTCGAGAATTTTCGGATAAGTTAATGCCGCTGGATATTCGGTACCAAACGTTACCGAATCCCCCAATACTATAATTCTAAAAACCCCCTCCGGCTTAGGAATTTCAAACTCCCTATCCCTGATTCCTTTTGAGTTAATAGAATAAAATCCACTTTCAATACTAACATTAGGAATTAACTCATAAGACAAACCGGGAATATTGGATATTTTGTGCAAAATCGGCTTTGCTTTTTGAACATAAACCGTAGTATCAAAAAAATACTTTTTCTCTACAGCATTAGAAATTATTTCCAGAAAAATAAAAATAACAAGTAGTGTACTAATTAGGATTAAGCATTTATTTAGGATAGGATTTTTAAGCATCATATAAATTAAAAGTAAAAAAAGAGAGCAAACCTATAAGCCGAGTTCTGTGCCTCATCTTAAAATGAGGTGACGATCATTCATCTTGTTCCCTAAATTACTCTAGGGAATCTTTGCGACCTAACCCGAGGAATAACAGGCGGGCCACCCTCCTCCTATTCGGTCTTGCTCCACGCAGAGATTGCCTCGTTTCACCCCCGCCAAAGCGGGTATCGTCACTGCTGCTCTAATCCGCTCCCATTTAAAAAATGAAAGGATGGGAATTACCCATTACGCTGCCCTGTGGAGCTCGGACTTTCCTCTACACACTTAAACCCAGAATTTGCATTAGATGCAAACTCTGGATTTATTCCTGTGCAGCGACCATCCGGTTTGCTCTCCGATATTCTATTATAGCCGCTTTAGCCAATTTATCGGCTTCTTTATTGTATTCTCTTCTTACATGTTCAATATTAAAAAATTTAAATTCATTAATTAAGGACAAAGCCCTTGAATTTAATTCTTTTAGAGCTTTATTTTTAACTTTGTAAATACCCTTTATCTGCTTAACTAAAAGCTCACTGTCACTTTTAACGGAAAATTTCTCTACACCCATCTCATGTGCCTTTTTCAAAGCCATTAACAATGCACTATACTCAGCCACATTATTTGTTGCCTGCCCAATATATTGAGAAATTGTTTCCTGATACATCCCCTTCATATCTTTCATTACCACGCCTATGGAGGCATCTCCGGGATTACCGGAACAAGCACCATCAATACTAGCAATAAGTTCTGTTTTTTTATTCATCTTCTTGGACATAAATAATTCTTGCGCAGTTTTCGCATGTTTTCATCTTGCCTAAACGAAGCTCATTAACAATCTGTGGACGAACAGATCTATTGCATCCCGAACACATTTCTCTTTCAACCGGCACAATAGCAAGCTCTCCCTTGTTTTCCAGAATACGTTCATACAACTCCAGGATCTGTGGCTCGACACCTGTCTCTATTACCCTTTTCCTTGAAGAATGCAATGCTTCAAGCTTTTCGTTAAGCTCTTTTATCACAAGCTCTATATCTGCTTTATTTTTGTTAAGTTGTATTTGATCATGCGCTAATTTTGATTTCTCCTGGGCTATTGACTGTATAATATTATCAATCTTTTCCAGCATAAGGAGTATTGCATCTTCTAACAAAGAATTATCTGCATTTTCTTTTTCGATTTCCAGCTGAAGGGCATACAATTCCTTATTAGTTTTTACCTGGAATACCTGCCCTTTTTGTTTTTTCACAACCGCTTCTTTTGACTGCAAATCAAGCTCTTTTTCTTTATGTTCAAGCTGAATCGTCTTCAAATCACTTTCCAATTCTTTTAGTGCTAAACTTTGAGCAATAAAATCATCTTCTAATTTTTTCAGTCCCTTTGGCTTTTCTTCAATATCAACTTTGATTGTAAAAATTTCACCGTCTATTTTTTGTAATTCCTTTAGAGCATCAATATCCTTCATTATTAAATCCTGTCATTTTAGTTGAAAAGCTATAAGCTCTACCAATTCAACAATATTTTCTTAGGTTTTTCTCTTTACACTTAAACCTTACAGCTTAAAGCTGCTTTTTCTGGTGGGCGATAGAGGACTCGAACCTCCGACATTTGCGATGTGAACGCAACGCTCTAACCAACTGAGCTAATCGCCCGAAAAACTAATGGCATAGGAGTTAGGGTTATAGTCAAAGTATTCAATTTTAAACCTTAATCCTTTTACCTAATCCCAATGTACTCCTTAAAAATTCCCTGTTTTTTTATATGGCCCCCCGACTTTGCTCGGGGTCATTCGACTCTTATTCAATTTTAAGTAATCTTTTTCGGCTAATTTGCCCTGCACCAGTCGTCACTTTGTTTCTCCGGTTCAGGGCATAAACCACTTTATCTAATATTGGCTTGCCATAAACCATGTTCCACATCGAGGGACATGGCAACGCCCGAGCAAAACGAGTGGTTTATGGTGGGCCCACGAGGACTCGAACCTCGGACCAAGAGATTATGAGTCTCCTGCTCTAACCAACTGAGCTATGGGCCCCAAAAACAATAATATAAAATATAACAGAATTAAACAGGTAAGTCAAGGAATAGTATACGGTAAGGATAACCCGTTTACTCTCAATGATTAGAAGTGTAAATGCCTTCATCAGTTAGAAATACTATGACCTATGAGAAGCAAATATTGGTTCTTTCTTAATTAATGTGAATTTGGGAAAAGATGATGAGGAAATTTTTAAGCGAATTCACAAATTTAGGCAAATACACGTTATGTTTTTGGAAACCATTTTGGGCACGAAGACTGTCTGAACACTTGACATTATCAATGTCAAGTGCGAGTTCCACATCCCAACTCCTAGATAGAAAACACTTTTCCTTGGCACATTAAACAGATAGGGGGAATTGTATTTGCGGATTTTAAT
>JAGLQQ010000008.1 GCA_023136735.1 Candidatus Omnitrophota bacterium
AACAAGTTAACCGGACACTAGTGGGACAAGCCCATCCCCTACAGGTTTTTATACTATTTTGCCAAATATTCATTCCTGATCTTTTGCATATATCGTTACATAATAATATCCAGGTTGTGTATAATCATAATTTTTTAATAGGGTGGGTTTTCGTTCTGGATATTTATTCATTATTTTTGTCATAACGTCCTGCTTCACCCGCGTTGCGCAAGCATAAAAACAATATTTTATTGCCGAAAGCGCTTATTCAACGTCGGGTGCAAGCTGTTGTTAGCCAGCGATATAGCTCATTACCCTAACAGCCATATCTATGTTAAGTATACTTAGCTTATATTCGCCATTGTTGTTTTCATCTACTTCTGGAAAGTTATTAACTATAGCTTCACGGCTGTATTTTGGATTATTTTGACATGGAAGCCGGAAATAAAACAGCAACCATTTTTGATTTGGTATAAAAGCAAAATACCAATTTTTATTATATTCAAACCTGAAATCTTTAATATAGCCATGCTCTGATGGATAACATACGTAATTTTTTAGGCATGCACTTGCCCCAATAATGTAAAAATATGCCTTCCTTGCATCATTTTCAGTAATATTTTCCAAGTGAGCAATATATCGATTTTCATTTTCCAAATGCTTAAGCATTGCGATTCCTTTCCGGCTAACGAAGCTGGAGGAAAAGCCCAAAAACAAAGAGGATTTTCTGGTTAAAAGCAAATTTCCGGAAATTATTGCTGTTGTTTATCCCGCATGCTTTGAAAACCTCGGCTTTAAAGCCGAGGTTGAAAGCAAATCTGCGGGATTCCGCTCAGAAACCCCGGGCTTTCCTTCGACTGGCTCAGGATGGTGAGCGAAGTCGAACCATAGCCCGGGTCAACTTCATATTATAGTTTGAATTTTTTCGTTCAACAACCTGTTTTCAATTCTTTTATTTTTTTACAGCTAAGAGCCATGAGCTGAATTGCTGCAAGCTATTTTGTTTATTGAGGTGAATGTCGAAGTAGATTAGGGGGAAAGGAGATAAATACATGTTTGCATCACCATCCCCTATTTTATTTAATTGGAGCACATTGTTATATTCCTTATTATTTACTCAGTTCTTTATTAATCTGTTTTTTTAACACTTCTGCGCTTTTCTTTACCGCTGAATAATATGCTTCTACTGATTTTCCGTTAGAATCTTGTAAATTGGGTTTGCCTTTCATCATCATTGGGACTGAATAAGAGTGACTATATGTGCCTCCCTGACTTAAAAGCTTGGACTCTACAACTATTTCAGCATTTTTTGTAATTACTATAATTTCAGAAGCTACTGCTGGCGTTGCTTTTCCTCTTACTCCACTCAGTAAACCTGTTCCTTTCATGCCGCTTAACATTCCTGATTTATATGCCAAATCCAAACCAACTATTGCCACAGCATCTACTTCAAGTTCTTTACATAATTCTGCCATTTTCATCTGTGCATATTTAACAGGATCTCGCTGTCCTTTTATTATTACTGTTCTACCTTTGCCACGGGTTAAACTATCGGCTGGTATGCGAGGCATTGCCGGAGGGGTTACCCATTGGGATCCCTCTGCTTTTTTTAAAGCTTTCAGTAATTCTCCCATAAAAGAATCATTTCCTTCTTTCATAAGCTCCTGGTATTTATTGCTTTTTAACACCTCTAATGGGGGAAGTACACTCCAATTTGAAATTGAGTCAAGTTGCTCTCCGTATGCTTTGAGTCCGTAAGTAACGATTTGGACCAATTCATTACTTTCTATACTTTTATCCTTTTCTTTTCCCATCATTGCAGTTAAAAAACTTAGAGTTGATGTTGGATTCTTAGGTGCTTTAACATCATGAAGATCAGCATTAGCATAAATACTTACTATTGCTATTTTCTTTACTGATAAAATCTGGGGCTTTTTAATTAACGTCGTGCATCCTGCTAAACATAATGCGAAAACAATACAAATAACTTTTTTCATGGTACGCCTCCTAATTAGTAATTACCGCCTGTTAGTCAATCTTTCTCCCTTTTTTTACTGTAGGAAAAGCCCAAAAACAAAAAGGATTTCCTGGTTAAAAGCAAATTTTCGGAACTTATTGCTATTTGCTTTATTATAGTTTAAATTTTTCCGTTCAACAATCTATTTTTAACTCTCTTATTTTTTACAGTTATGTGCAATAAGATAAATTGCTATAAATATTTTGTTTGTCGATGGAAATGTTACAGCAAGGGAGGGGAAAAGGAGATAAATGCATGTTTGCATCTCCGGCCCCTATTCTTTATTTGATTGCTAATTGAAATAAGCCAAGAAGCAAATTCCACAGCGCCATATTATTTTCTTTTAAACCGTTTTTCAAGCTCATCCCGGGTTAACGAAATTATTGTCGGGCGGCCATGAGGACAAGTATAAGGAGAACTTGTTTGCCAAAGATCACTTACAAGTGAATCGATTTCTTCAGGAGTAAGCACCTGATGAGCCCGAACCGCACAATGACAGGCGATAGTTGCCAGAACAGGAGTTATACTTTTTTCTATATTAACTTCAATATCTAACTCCATAATATCCGCGACTATATTTTTGAACTCAACCGCAATATCGACCTTACCCAATAAAGCCGGATAAGCATAAAGAGCCATCGTCTGATCACCGAAATCCTCGATTTCAAATCCCAATGCGTCAAATACATTTTTAATTTCCAACACCCGCAAAAATTCATCCTTACTGAAATGAAGCGTAACCGGAAACATAAGTTTTTGCTTTTCTATCTTTTTATTTTTAAACTGCTGAGTCAGCTCATCAAATAAAATCCTCTCATGCGCGGCATGAGCATCAATAATTATCATGCCGTTTTTATCCTGAGCAGCAATATAAGTATTGTCTATCTGCAGGTATTTCGCGCAAACAAAAGAATGTGCCGGCACTTCCTCTGCTACGGAAGAAAACACATCAGGCTCAGCCAAAGACGCGGCAAAAAGCTCCTTAGTACCCGCGGTATTATTTTCGTAGGATATCCTATTCGCGGTAGGCGAAGAAAAATTCGCCTTAAAGGAAGGACTGACTATCGCGCCCGGAGCCCCATCAATATCGGGCAAATTACTTTTATCGGTCAACGCGTCCTTGATAAGTTTTGCCAATACATCATGAATAACCGCTGCTTCTTGAAATCTAACTTCCCTTTTACTAGGATGCACATTAACATCAACTAATTCCGGAGATGTTTCAATAAAAATAAACACACATGGAAACTGCCTTTCCATCAGACTTGTGTGATATCCCTGCATGACCGCATGTGTTATAGTTTTATCGATCACAGGCCTTTTATTAACAAAAATATATTGCCACCTGCGATTTGCTTTCCCAAAACCCGGCTTAGAAATAAACCCTCTTACTTTTAGCGGCGCAATATTAAAGGATATGGGCACCAGCACTTTAGCAAAATCAGTCCCAAATAAAACCTCTATTCTCTGCAATAATTTTTCATGAGCATCACAGTTAATTACTTCTTCCTTATTACTTAACAGCTTCAGTGCTACGTCAGGATGAGCCAGAGCTATTTCGTTCATATTCCTTATAATATGTGCCGTCTCCGTAGCCTTGCTTTTTAAAAATTTCAACCGCGCGGGAGTATTAAAGAAAAGATTCTTGACCTCTACAGTTGTCCCTGGTTCTCTAGCCGATTCACTGATACTTTTGATCGTACCCGCGACTGAGGAAATAATGCTCGCTGCTGGCTGAGATTGCGTACGGGAAAATATTTTCATAAGACTTACAGCGCTAATACTGGAAAGTGCTTCACCGCGAAATCCCAAAGTAGTAATATTCTCTAAGTCTGAGTTTTCTTTTATCTTACTTGTAGCGTGGCGCAAAATAGAAAGCTTTAAATCCTCGGTATCCATGCCTTGTCCGTTATCAATTGTTTTGATCAGACTTCGACCAGCATCTTCTATCTCTACTTCAATTTTAGTACTTTTTGCATCAAGAGCATTTTCCATCAGTTCCTTTACAACCGATGCCGGTCTTTCAACAACTTCACCTGCGGCTATTCTATCTGCTAAGTGTTTTGGAAGAATTTTTATTCTGCTCATATCATTCCTCTTTTTTGAGACTCTCTTTCCATTCGTTAATAAGATTTAGTGCTTTTATCGGATTTAAATTGTTTATATCAAGGCCTCTGATCTTGGCTATCAAAGGATTCTCCCTGTTTTGAAATAATTCCGGCTGCACTTCCTTCCTTCTTCTTTTTTCTATGTCTGATTTCACCAAGCTCGGTATGCCATCTGCTGACATACTATTAATTTCCAGATTGCTCAATATCTCGCGAGCCCTAATAATAACCTCATTTGGCAATCCGGCAAGACGAGCAACATGAATGCCGTATGAATGGTCTGATGAGCCCCTTATCAGCTTATAGAGAAAAATTACTTCATCATTCCATTCCCTAACAGAAACATTATAGTTCTTCACTCCCTTAAACAAAAGCTCCATTTCCGTTAATTCATGATAATGTGTCGCAAAAAGTGTTTTTGGCTTCATCTCGGAATTATCATGCAGATATTCCGCTGTTGCCCAGGCAATGCTAAGCCCGTCAAAAGTGCTTGTCCCCCGCCCTATTTCATCAAGTATGATCATGCTCCTTGAGGTAGCATTGTTTAAGATGTTTGCTGTTTCGCTCATTTCCATCATAAAAGTACTCATACCAGCACTAATATCATCAGCTGCGCCAACACGGGTAAAGATCTTATCTACAATACCTATATGAGCAGATTTTGCTGGAACAAAACTTCCTATTTGAGCCATGATAATAATCAATGCGACCTGGCGTATATAAGTCGATTTACCAGCCATATTCGGTCCGGTAATAATAAGAATTTGATTTTCTTGGGCATTAAGATATGTTGGGTTTGGAATAAACTTATTTGCACTAAGCATGTTTTCCAATACAGGATGCCGCCCCCCCTTAATATCAATCGTCAGATCATTATCTATAACCGGACGCACATAATTATTACGCGCGGCTGCCTCAGATAGGCTGTTCAAAACATCGAGGCTTGCAATAAGCGCGGCAGCATTTTGAATTTCAATAAGACTCAATAATACTGTTTTGCAAATACCTAAAAACAACTGGCATTCAAGATCATTCATTTTCTCTTGAGCTGTAATAATTTTCTCTTCCTGTTCCTTTAACGCGGGAGTAATGAACCGCTCCGCGTTTACCAGAGTTTGTTTTCGCATATAATCATCCGGCACAGCATGCAAGTTAGCTTTACTTACTTCTATATAATAACCAAAGACCCTATTGTACTTTATTTTAAGCGAAGTTATTCCTGTGCGCTTAATTTCCTCTCTCTGCAGCTTTGCTATCCACTCCTTGCCCCCTCGGGTTATATACTTAAGCTCATCCAGTTGCCGATTATACCCCTCTTTGATCATCCTTCCTTCCCGCACAGAAAGAGGAGCATCAAGGGAAAGTGCCTTATCTAATAACTCAACCAATTGTTTTTGCTCATCCAGGTTATCGCGGATACTAATCAACAAATCTGCCTCACTGCTTAAAAGCTGCTGTTTTATCTGAGGAATAATTTTCAAGGACTCATTAAGATTAAGAACATCTCTTGCGTTGGCAACTCCCAGGCTTATTCGCCCAAGCAGACGTTCTATATCCAAAATATTTTTTAATTTATCTCTCAAGTTCGTTCTCAAAACCTGATCCCGCTTAAGCTGTTCAATGGCATTAAGCCGTTTATCTATTGCCTCAATGTCAAGCAGCGGCTGCTGAAGCCACTGAACCAAAAGACGGTTGCCCATTGCGGAATTTGTAAAATTCAACTCACTTAGCAGTGTTCCCTTTTTATCTCCTCTCATTGAGCGGACAAGTTCCAGATTACGCTGGGCAATGCCATCAAGAACCATAACCTTATTTAAAGAATACGGCGTGATTTTATTAATATGCTTAATCTCTGTTTTTTGTGTATTTTCCAAATAAGATAATACCGCACCGGCAGCTATAATCCCGGAATTCATCCCTTGAGCGCCAAATCCTCTGAGATCCCGCGTCTTAAAATGGTCCAAAAGCTTTTCATATGCATATGAATATTCAAACACCCATTCCTCGACCTCACTTACTAAGGCGTTAATATTTCTCTGTTTTATTTTTTTCCTTATACTCTCATCGCTTTTTAAGCTTGGGCACAGAATCAATTCTGCTGGATGCAGACGGCCAAGTTCACTCAGCATTTTTTCTATTGATTGCATCTGTGTTACTTTAAATTCTCCTGTAGATAAGTCAACAACAGCCAGTCCGTATTCGCCTTGAGTTTTTCTATAAACACTAACGAGATAATTATTATAGTCAGAATCTAGAATATTCTGATCTACCAATGTCCCCGGCGTGATCACCCGGACAACTTGTCTTTCTACTATTCCCTTTGTGCTCCCTGGATCTCCTATTTGCTCGCAGACAGCTACTTTACGCTCCGCCTTTATTAATCGGGCTATATAATTAGCAGAAGCATGGTAAGGAATTCCGCACATAGGAACCCTGCTGTTTTTACCAGAACCTCGAGATGTAAGCGCAAGGCCTAGGATTGAAGAAGCAATTTTAGCATCTTCAAAAAACATTTCGTAAAAATCTCCCAAGCGAAAAAATAGTATCGCGTCTTTATGATCTCGCTTAAGCTGCAAATACTGCTGCATCATGGGGGTTAGATCGTTTTGTATTTTTTCCATATTATTTGGTTCTTTTCTCTTTAGATTGTTTAAA
>JAGLQQ010000080.1 GCA_023136735.1 Candidatus Omnitrophota bacterium
CCAGAACAGCTATTTATTCAATATTTTCCTTATATTCACAGATAATATTTGACTAAACTTTATCTCCGACTCCCTGATAAAGTGCATTCCGTCAAAATACCTAAATTCATCGCCTTTTGAACCACTAAGAAAATCAAGCAAATCAATGGATTGCTCAGAGGAAACATCACGAATTTTATTGCGAAAAAGTTTCAGATCCTTCATTCCAACAACACGCATAAAAGCACTGGATACTGGCATAATCACCAAAACCACCCTTATGTTTCTTTGTTTTAACTCTCCTATGATCATATTCATATGCCTTATTTGATATTCATCCAGGGTGTATTGGTCGATAAAGTTGTTCTTGTAGAGCATCATGGTAACTTCTTTCCGTTTTGCATGCTCTTTATCGTATTCAGGCTTAATTATCCGAACTTTTCGAGCCTTTTTCTTTTTCACTGCTTGCACACGAATAATATTTTCATTTATATACCGTTTAATAACAGCCTTTATCTCAAAACGGTAATTAATAAGATATAAACTGCACTTTTGCAAAAAATATCGAACATCATCCATTCTCTTTTCTGCTACAAGCTCGCTAAAAAACTCCTTCCATGAGAAATAGCTTATCATTGTCCTTTCGAAACAAATATTATAACGATTAAAATCCATTGGTCGCAGGCAAAAGATAACCAACCCATTATCATTTACGCATTGATAATCAGCATTATTTAAAATATAGCTAAATGTTCGAGGCATTGCTCCGCCAACTGAAAGATTTAATATTTGTGCTTGAGAATTAGTGAATAGAGCATTCTTAAGAATCTCAGTGTTTATGTAAAGAGCGCTGGAATCACCAATTATCACAACATCAGCCCTTTTATTTTGCGCCTGCTCCAACTGATAGCGATATTCATGCCGATAAGGCGATATCTCCAAAATATCATTATCCACTAAATGAATAACTATTGCGTTGGCACCAATAATAAGCACAAGACATATAAGAAATGCCTTTGGTAATTTTTTAAAACTGAAAGTAAATAAATTCTCTGCCACCATAAGCTCCAAAGATTAAAAACAATAACACACAAATAAAATAAAATATCACTCGCACAGCAAGCGGTGTTTTAAACATATACATTAGATCATTTTTCCTGTATTGAAATATCTGAACAAAGAACAGCACAGATATATAAAAAATTATTTTATCGGCTATAAGAAATATTTCTGGAGTAAAAGAAAGGTTGAAATTAAAAATAATCGCACTGAGCATTTGCCCTATTTGGTTGAACGACTCGGCCCTGAATATAAGCCAGCCTAAACAGACAAGATGGAAGAAAAAGATAACCCTAAGATAAAACCATAACCGCTCGATAAACTTTATTCTAAGCTGTGGGAAGATATGTTTGCGTTTATCTATAAATCTATGGATAATAAGCAAGAGCCCATGGAATACCCCCCAAAGCACAAAAGTCCAGGAAGCCCCATGCCACAGACCGCCTAGGAACATGGTAATCGCCAAATTCCGGCAGGTAGTCAGTTCTCCCCTTCTGTTACCACCAAGGGAGATATACAAATAATCACGCAACCAGGTAGATAAGCTTATATGCCAGCGCTGCCAGAATTCACGCGGATTAGTTGCAAAATAAGGCAACTTGAAATTCACCATTAGCTCAATTCCCATGCATTTTCCCAGCCCCCTGGCAATATTTGAATATCCAGCAAAATCACAAAATATTTGAAAAGCAAAAGCATATAGCGACATTAAAACAAGCGCTCCCTCATAAGGCGCTACTCCTGTAAACACCGAGTCTACAATTTTAGCCAGGTTATCTGCCACAAAAACTTTCTGAAAAAGTCCCCAGGCAATCAAGTAACTCCCTTTGTAAAAAGAATCAAGCGTGACTTTTCTAGGCTTAAGCAGCTGAGGCAAAAGGCGTTTTGCTCTTTCTATAGGACCTGCTACAAGCTGAGGGAAAAAAGCAACAAAAAGTGCAAAATCCGGGAAATCATGTGTTGGCTTTAATTGCCGTCTGTATATATCTATCGTATAGCTCATTGTCTGGAATGTATAAAAAGAAATACCAACAGGCAGAACAATGAAGAGAAATCTAAAATCTGCAGAAAAACCAAACACATAAAGAAAAGAGCTTAAACTTCCAGCAAAAAAGTTAAAATACTTAAAGAAGCCAAGTATTCCCAGATTAGCGAAAACACTTAAAAATAAGAACTTTTTCCTGGTACCAGCGTTATTACTTTCATGAATTCTAATCCCGCAATGGTAGTCTATAATAGTGGAAATAAATATCAAGGAAAGAAACCGGTAATCCCAGGCACCATAGAAAATGTAGCTAGCGAGCAAAAGCATTCTATTCTGCCCTTTATGGTCCAGCAAAAGATATAAGACATAAACAATCAAAAAAAAGACAGCAAACTGTATGCTATTAAAAATCATTTAGACTCCATCTCCCCTGTCTAGGGCATCTAATTGAATAATTTGCAAAAAAATTCCCCGCTCATAGCCGTAGACACTTGACGATTACTGAACCCGGTTTCCAGGTGGGCACCCGCTTAACCAGCCCAAGAGCCGGCTAAAGTCAGGTTCCCAATAATCTTGTAATGGTTCTAATATTACCAAGTGCACACAAACATGGCAGGGAAAATTCAATTGAAGTTAATATAACATGAAACAACAGAAAAGACAAGAAAAAACAGCCCAAGAATAGACTTTCCCCTCTTAATTTGGATTTATAGTTAATCGTCTTAAATATCTTTGCATATAAAGATTTTGATTAGGATCCCGATAGGAAACTATTAAGTCACCCTTCTTAAGCACTGAAGCAGCAGAACGCAGAGCCTTTTTAAAATCGTCAATTGCAATAGAAATAGCAATAACATCTAAATCATGCTTAGATCTCTCAATGATAAGCATTCCATTATCGACAACCCCATACATATTGCTTTTAGGCATACTTTGCAATAAATGGCTGACCTTTTCTGGGGCAAGTCTTTTCTTCGATGAGATATTTTTAACATATCCGTCTTCAAAGAACTGAAAGATTTGGTGATTAGCAAAAAATAGCGATTTATCTTTAAATAGCGGGCTCACTGTCTGATAGGTCATTTTCCAGGTTCCGATAATATCTCTTTGTTTTGCTACTCTGGATTTAGCCAAAAGCTCATTTTGTGCATTGCACACATTGCAGATAAGCAGCCAACAGCTCAGAGCCAAAAATATTTTTTTTGTTTTGTGATTTATCATTATTTTAATCTCCGCTGACTTCAACAATAATAGAACGCTAACTCGTCGAACCTTTTTTAAGATGAACTATCTCAAGATATTCCTGTGATCGGAAACATTTATCCATCTGCTCCTTTGAAGTGAAGGTCTAGGGGTTTACACCCATAGCATCTTCACGT
>JAGLQQ010000081.1 GCA_023136735.1 Candidatus Omnitrophota bacterium
TCATTCTTCCTTTCCTTGCCGAAATCGCCGCCTATCACCTGTCCTTCTGAATCGACCATTACCTCATATCCCTTCTGTCCTAGGGCGCCATCAAGCATATAGACTATATTTCCATCGTCTTTTATGATTTTTTTTGCATCAAGAAGCCTGATACCCGAAACAGATTCTTTAGCAGCGCTGATAACATTTCGGGGAACTTGTGAAAGCGGGATACCCTCTTGTTTATCCCTTCCCAAGCTAAGATGCGGTGAAGAAAAAATGATAAAAAGTAAGGTTGAAACCAGTATTAATATTTTGATTTTCATTTATCCTCCGTTTTTGCTCTTTGCATAAAATAATTACTATTTGAAATAAACTAATAAACCCTGCATTAACAAATGAATTCCAATAGCAGCAATAAAAAGACATAATATCTTTGATATAACCATGCAAACCACTTTACCCAGGACCTGATAAATCTTATCAATAAATCTGAGCATCAGCCAAGTAAGTGCAAATACAACTATTATTGATATCACCGCTACATCTAAACCATGCTCAGAAGATATCACCAGAACGCTCATCATAGCTCCTGGACCCGCCAGTATCGGACAGGCTATCGGAACCGCTCCTATATGATGCGCATCCTGTTCACTTGAATTTAAAACCCCTTTGACCAGCCCGCCGAAAACCAGATGGTCAATAGCAATAATTATAAGCAGCAATCCCCCCGCTGCCATCAAATCAGACATGTTTATCTGGAAAAAATCAGTAAGGATACCCTTTCCAGTGATAACAAAAATAAAAAGTATTGAAAGCGATGTAATTATAGCAATTCGGAAAGCATCACTTCTTTGCTTAGGTGTGATATGGTTGGTCAGCTCAAGAAAAATTGGGATACTACCGATAGGATTTACAATTGCAAAAAGAATAAGAATTGATCTAAGTAGTACCGTCCATTCCATACTAAATCTCCTTTATCTAATCACTTATTCCTACATCAAATTCAATCACAAAACCGGATATTTTACTAATAATTGTTGTCACTTTTTATTAGCTCTGATATATTTATTCAAATTGTCCTGACATTCGCTGCATAGCTCTGCCTGCTTCTGATCGAGTTCTAAAATAGAATGCGGATATGCTCTAGCGCAATACGGATTACTGCATCTAAGAATTCCCAAAACAAAATTAGCGCTTGATAGTCCCTGCTTTAATGTTCTGGTGACTAATCTTTTGCGATTTTGCGGCTCTTGATTAAAAGCCCCTGTAAATCTATGATATGACATAACCCCTCTGCCTGGCAAGGCGCCACCAAAGCGAAACCGGGATTTCCCTTCATACAAATCTTCATTTGTAATAGCTAAATATCCCTTAATATCTGCTCTTTTATTTCCTCGATACTCATCATGCAGTTCGCTTAAGAATCTCATGGTATTGTACTGTAAATGATTATCGGTTTCTTCGAACTTTTTATCAAGAGCAGCTTTCATTTCTTTTGCATCATTAGTTTGCCCTTCAAATATTCTATAGATGAAATCTTTTCTATTTTCAGGCAAATCAAGATCCTTATCTTTAAAACCAAGTTCAGCAACCGCGGCTTCAAAGTTGGTTTTACCCATATTCTCTTTCAAGCCGCTGAAATAATCATTAAGAAATACTGGGGTGAAAGTTCTATCATGTTGTCCTATATCTCTAGTTTTTTCAGACAAAATAATACCAATACCCATTATCTCCTGCATCTGCTGGCAAAAAGACTTAACAACCCTCATATTAGGAGTTCCCAGAGGGATTATCATTATCTTTACCGGATTATTGAGATCAGGAATATATTCATTTTCCTTTATTATAATTCCTGAGTTCTGCAGCAGGTTCAGTGAATCATTGATCAGCAATTCTTCTTCAGCCAGTTCATAGACTAATTTAGCTTTAGCAACAGCATCATCTTTACGTTTATACTTCATTAGCAACAAGGCCAGTTCCATCTGACGCTTTAAATTCGCCGCATTAACTGTCAATCCAGCCTCATATAATTCTATTGCACGGAGCGTATTACCCTTTTGTCTGTATAAATCAGCAAGCTCAAAAACTTTATCAATATTGCGCCTGCGTACTATCTCATCACCTTTCAAAAGCGCCAGGACCTCTTCCTCAAGCGTACTCAATGGAACTTCATCCTTTACAGCAAAGGCTGTTTGAAAAGCTGCTGTCAGAAAAAAAGCGCACAAAATTGCAACCATTAATCCTCTATTTGCCATAGTTTTCCTTACTTATTTTTTTATAGAGTTATTTGAAATGTGAACTTTTAAGATCTAAACTTTATCAACCAGAAGACTGTATTGTTTATCTTAAACTTGCATTTAAACGCGCAAGCAATTCATTTTGTACTTTTGAATGCACTGAATTGACATGTTCTTCGGTGAGCGTAGCATCAGGACTTTGATACTCAATTGAAAATGCAAGGCTTTTACAATCAACTGGCACCTGATCTCCAGTATAGACATCAAAAAGCTCTGTCTTTATGGCTAAACTTCCAGCAGTTTCCCTTATAATATCCATTGCCTCCCCCCCCAGAATACTCTTCTTAACCACCAAAGCGATATCCCTTATCACTGAAGGATATTTGGGGACTGAAGTAAAACGATACTGTTTTTTCCTATTTGAGCAAAAAGCAGCAATATTTAACTGCGCAAAAAATACCTCTTCAGCAATATCAAAATTCTCACAAACCTTTTTGTTTATCTTTCCCAGTTCAACAATCACCTTGCCATCAACAGTTATAACAGATGAAAGACCAGGAGAAAAATAATCCAGTTTTTTATTCTCAAATTTATAATCAGATATACCGAAACTATCCAGGAGGGATTCAACTACTCCCTTCAAGTCATAGAATGTTACTTGTCTGGAATGGTCTTTCCAGTTCTGATATGATGCGCCGGTTAGAACTACAGATGCGAATTCAGTTTGGGTAAATTTACTTTTAACCTTTTCATAGATGCTGCCTATTTCAAAGACCCTCATCCGTTTGATCTTTCTGTTTAAGTTCGCATTAACTACTTTTAAAGTAGAGGGCAAAAGAGATGTACGCAATGCTTCCTGTTCAGCGCTTAAAGGATTCACCACTAATACCCGATTTTGCGGGTCAATCATCGCATTATCCAAGCTGCGAGTACTCATAAGAGTTATTGTAACTATCTCATTGATGCCTTGAGCCAGAAGCAGACGGCGCATTTTTGACTTTGACATATAGATATCGGTATAAGCAGAGTCAATATGCGCTTTGATCGGCGGCATAGCCTCCTGAATTTTATCAAATCCCTCAATTCTTGCGACTTCTTCGATCAGATCTTCTTCAATATTAACATCATAACGAAAACTGGGCACTGTAACACTCAAAGTTTCCTTGCCCTTTCCAGGTTTAACGGAAAATCCCAATGACTGAAGTATAGATTTCACTCTTGTTACCGCAAACTTCATCCCAATCAGGCGTTCTAAATTTTCAAGATTAAACGCTATTATACGTGTACCGCTTTTTATATAATTGATATCCAGAAACGGTTCATCAGTATTTCCCTTGCAGATTTCTTTATACAGATATGCTGCCCGACAAGAGGCAAAAAGCACATTTTCACTATCTACCTTCCTCTCAAATCTATAATTAGACTCACTTGTTACTCCCAGCTTGCGCGATGCCCTGCGGATAGTAACCGGGTCAAAATATGCTGATTCAAGCAAAATGTTTTTTGTTTCTTCTGTTACCTCTGTAGCTATTCCCCCCATAATACCTGCAATAGCTATCGGGTTAACACTATCGGCAATAATAAGTATTGATTCATCCAAGTCTCTTTTTACGCCGTCAATAGTAACAATGGTCTCACCCTTTTGGGCGCGCCGCACGATTATACTACTGCCTTTAATTTTATCGAAATCAAAAGCATGCATAGGCTGGCCTGTTTCATAAAGACAATAATTAGTAATATCCGCCCCGTTATTTATAGTTCTTGCCCCCAGAGACTCAATAGCGGCTTTCATCCATGCAACGGACTCACGGATATCAACATCTGTGATCAATCTTCCAATATAACGAGGACAAGCTTTTATATCCTTTATGTCTATAGAAAACGGCTTTTTCATCGAAGCCTTGACCTTTAGAGGAAGAGTCTTAGGAATATTTATACTTTTAATACCGCTAACTGCTGCCACCTCTCTGGCAATCCCCAAGAAACTTAACCAATCAGGGCGATTAGAAGTAATCTCAATATCAAAAACCATATCCGATCCAACCTTATGGATTTCACTAACTTCCAAACCGGCACTAGTAAGCTTTTCTACAAGCTTCTGCAGCGGAAGAGATACATTAATATATTTTTTTAACCAGGATAAAGATATTTTCATTTTTTTTAGCTGAATTGTTTTATAAAACGCATGTCATTTTCAAAGAATAACCGGATATCATCAATTCCGTATTTAAGCATCGCAATACGTTCAACCCCCATCCCGAATGCAAAACCAGAATACTTACTGCTGTCAATATTAACAGCCTTCAATACTTTTGGATGCACCATTCCTGAACCTAATATTTCAAGCCATCCATTTCCGCCGCAAACACGGCATCCCTTACCACTGCAAATAATACATGATACGTCCATTTCCGCTGAAGGTTCAGTGAATGGGAAAAAATGCGGACGAAAACGTGTTTTGGTTTTCACGCCGAAAAGCTTTTTAGCAAATACACTCAAAACACCTTTTAAATGAGCAAGAGTTATCCCCTCATCCACAAGCAACCCTTCAATTTGGTGAAACATAAAAGAGTGAGTCGCATCGGTCGCATCAGGCCGGTAAACTTTTCCAGGGACGATTATCTGTATAGGAGGTTTATTTTTCTCCATATAACGCGCTTGAACAGGAGAAGTATGGCTTCTTAAAAGACTTTTTTTATGCAGATAAAACGTATCAAACGATTCACGAGAAGGATGTTCAAGCGGAATATTCAAAACTTCAAAATTATAGTATTCTGTCTCAATCTCAGGGCCTTCTACAACCATAAACCCCATCTCTACAAAGAGAGTACAAATTTCATCAGTGACAATACTAAGCGGATGCATCGCGCCGATTTCATTTTTAAAAGCCGGAAGGCTAAGATCAAATGCATCTGCCCCCTTACTCTTGAGTGATTCAATTGATTTTTGCTCTATCTCTTTTACTTTTTGAGCAATTTTTTCAGTGATTAGGTTCTTAAGATCGTTTATTTTCTGTCCGTAAACAGGCTTTTCTTTGACACTCAGCTTACCCAGATCCTTAAACATATTAGTAACCAGGCCTTCTTTGCGCCCTAAGAATCTAATACGCACAGCTTCCAGATCTTCATTCGAACTCACACTTACAATTGATTGTTCAAACTCAGCATGTATTGATTTTAATTTATCATTCATAAACAAACTTCAAGGTTATTTTTTGCATCTTGCCTATAACAGTATCAACCCTAATTAGCTTCTTGCACTTTGTCCACTAGTACAGCAAATGTTTCTTTATCATTTACCGCCATCTCTGCAAGCATCTTTCTATCTATTAGGATATTAGCCTTCTTTAAAGCCCCGATGAACTTACTATAAGACATTTCCTTTTCCCTAACCGCAGCATTAATACGAGCTGTCCATAATTGCCTAAACTCTCTTTTCTTATTTTTGCGGTCACGATACATAAACTGCAAAGCTCTCTGCACTGTCTCTTTTGCTCTGCGGTAAACATTTTTACGCAAACCGAAAGCACCTTTAGCAGCCTTTAGAATCTTCTTCTTTCTTGCTTTTGTTGCTGGTGATCTTTTTACACGTGGCATTTCAAATTCCTCCATTAACAATCATATCTGCCCTGGCTACATATCTATAACCAAAAGCATCGAATTATCCCATAGTATCATTGCGGTTTGGCATCTTTTAAAGCCGAAGTTATGGGAGCACAACTTACCAGTTTAAATTTATTTCTACTCATACGGCATTAATGTCCGAATCATCTTTTCCTCGGACTTATGCACTATTGCTGTATTTCGCAACTGTCTTTTGCGCTTTGAGTTTTTTGAACTTTTAAGATGGCCCTTATTTGCCTGGTCCCTCTTAATTTTATTTTTTCCGGAAAAGGAAAAACGCTTTTTTACGCCTTTTCGTGTCTTTAGTTTTGGCATTGAAACTTCCCTTCTTATTTTATTGTATTGGCTTAAATATTATTATTATGTTACGTCCTTCACGTGAAGGCGGTTTTTCCAGCTCACCGAATTCCGCGGCATCCCGCACTAGACGTTCAAGTATTTTTTCCCCGAACTCTTTATGCGCATTCTCCCTGCCGCGAAAAGTCATGCTCACTTTAACTTTGTCATGGTGTTTAAGAAACCTTTCAAGGTTTCTCAGCTTTACCAGATAGTCATGCTCTCCGATCTTCGGTTTAAACCGCAGTTCCTTGACATGAACAATGTTTTGTTTTTTCTTGGCTTCCCGATCTTTTTTCTGCTGATCATATTTAAACTTTGTATAGTCCATGATCCTGCAAACCGGGGGAGCAGCTCCTGCTGAGACCTCAACAAGGTCTAGCTGCTCTTCCTTGGCGATATTCATAGCTTCAGCGTTGGTCATAACACCCAACTTTTGCCCATCAGATCCAATCAATCTTACGTCATTGGCACGGATCTGACTATTAATTCTTACAAACTTAGGAATAGTACCACCTCCTCAGGTTTTAAATTATTTTTTATATAAAATGTCTTCTTTTACTTGATTGATAAAACTAGCAAGTTTAACCTCGCTAATAATTTTTCCTTTTTCTTCGCCTCTTTCACTTCTAACGGAAATATAACAACCGTCAACTTCCCGCTGTCCAATAACCAATATATACGGAGCTTTCTGCATTACAGCTTCTCTGATCTTATAACCAACCTTTTCGCTCCTTAAATCAATGCCCGTTCTTATCTCCTCAGCATCAAAAACTTTCTTTAAAATTTTTGCATACATATGCTGATTCTCAGTAACCGGCACTATCTGTACCTGAACCGGAGATAGCCAAACCGGTAATGCTCCGGCATAGTGCTCAATTAAAGCACCCATAAAACGCTCAAGACTCCCTAAAAGCACTCTATGGAGCATAATCGGTCTCTTTTGCTTGCCATCAGATGCTATATAGTTGAGATCAAACCGCTCCGGAAGAGCAAAATCACATTGTATAGTTGCACACTGCCACAGACGTCCGAGAGCATCTTTTAATTTTATATCAATTTTGGGTCCGTAAAAAGCACCATCCCCCTCATTAATATCAAATTCTAATTTCTTTTCCTGTAACGACTCAGTTAGGGCATTAGTTGCTCTCACCCAGTCAGCATCGCTTCCGATAGATTTTTCCGGACGAGTACTCAGCTCAATATGCCATTCTTCAAAACCAAAAACTTTCATCGTTTCAATTACAAAATCAATAACATCTTTTATTTCTTTTTTAAGCGAATCTTCTGTACAAAAAATATGAGCATCATCCTGAGTAAATCCGCGAACTCTGAGAAGACCGTGTAAAACTCCTGATTTCTCATGCCTATACACAGTCCCTAATTCAAAAAGACGCAAAGGCAAGTCTCGATAGCTTCTTGTCGTTGATTTATAAACCATGATATGCCCAGGACAATTCATGGGCTTAACTGCATATTCCTGATCTTCAACATTGAAGATATACATGTTCTCTTTATAATAATCATAATGCCCAGAACGCACCCAAATATTAGATTTTAAAATATGCGGCCCGATTACCAATTCATAACCGCGTTTTCTATGCTCGCTTTTTTCATAATCCTCAATCAAAGTTCTCAGCAATGCACCTTTGGGATGATAAAGAACCAAGCCTGCTCCCATCTCTGGTGACATTTCAAATAAACCCAACTCTGTCCCGAGTTTACGATGGTCTCTTTTTTTAGCCTCTTCAAGTCTTTCTAAGTAACTTTGCAGTTCATCCTTGGTCGCAAAACATGTTCCGTATATTCGCTGCAGCATGGGCTTATTTTCATCACCGCGCCAGTAAGCACCTGCTATTGATAAAAGCTTAAATGCTTTTATTCGTCCTGTTTTTTCAACATGAGGGCCTTTACAAAGATCTATAAATTCATCCCCAGTCTTGTAAATAAAAACTTTCTCATCAACCAAGCCGTCAATTAACTCTAGTTTATACGTTTCTTGATGATTTTTAAAATACTCTTTGGCTTTATCTTTATCCCATTCATCTTTTTCAAAAAGCAGGTTTTTTTTAATGATCTCTTTCATCTTTGCTTCAATTTTTTTCAAGTCTTCAGGGACAAAAGGATCACTTTTGTCAAAATCATAATAAAACCCATCTTCAATTGAAGGGCCTATGGCTACCTTGACACCCGGATAAAGCGCCTTTACTGCCTGAGCCATTATATGCGAACAACTATGTCTTAAAGTATCTAATTCCATAATTAATAGTCCTAAGTCTTAAGCTATAAGCTAAAAAAAATTATTTAAAACCTCTTTTTCAGATTCTTCGTTCTGAAATGGTGGGCGGTACAGAACTCGAATCTGTGACCTTTGCGATGTCAACGCAACGCTCTAACCAACTGAGCTAACCGCCCCTATTATTTTTTTTCTCAATAGCGCGTGTCCGCGAAAGCAGTTAAGGATTTGCACATCGAATAAAGTTGCATTGTCTTTTAAAAATCTGTTTACTGCCTGAAAAACACGACAGCTCCCCAGGAAGATATCGTCAATAACAATTATCCCGTTCTCTGCTAGAATATCCTTTGTAATATTTAAATCATGCAAACACCCTTTATAAGAATGATCCCCATCGACATGAATCAAATCAAAACGTGTATCACCCACTAAAGTCTTGAGATTTCCGATCTTCTGGCTGTTAGCATTAATGAGCTTGAATTTATCGGTTACAGATTTAATATTATCAAATGCAATGCGTTCTGATCCACTTTCATAGCTTTGATTATCAATTCCAATTGCACTGGAAAAGGAATTTGACTCCTGAGCACCCTTAACAAGGCTTATCAAAGAATATCCGTACCTTACCCCGATTTCTAAAATATTTTTAGGCGAGAAATACCTGCCGTAAGAATAATAATAGTTATAATAGTCTTCTATCCCTAAGTTATTATATGCAGTTAATCCGGGATCTCCCTTAATTAGAAAATCTTTGATCTGAGGAAAACTATTTTCAATAAATTTACCATCTATAATATTTTTTATACAGTTATGCCTTAGATTCATGATTTGCAACTGACCTAACTTACATAATTTTTTAAGCTTTTTTATCATTAATATTTCCCCTGATTACCTCTTTAGCTTAGAATTAGGGATTAACGTAAAGTTTTTTCTAACCCCTATTCTCCAAACCCTACACCCTGTTGGTTTAAAATGGGCGAGAAGGGATTCGAACCCTTACGGCCGTTAAGCCAATGGATTTTAAGTCCATCGTGTATGCCATTCCACCACTCGCCCAAATTATCAAATTATTATACCACAAACAACCAAATCCTGAAGTCAATTTTTCTGGAGGCGGCGAGCGGATTCGAACCGCTGAATAGAGGTTTTGCAGACCTCTGCCTTCCCACTTGGCTACGCCGCCTAAACTTTATTAAAAATCAAGCACTTAAGAAGAACCAATTCCTAAGTGCTCAATTTAATATCAAAGTCAATTTAAAAACTCAAGGCTAATATCAACCTCCTGGAACATATTCCACATGTCCATCTATAGACAGCTTGTTTCTGCCTCCGGCATGAACCGTCGTTGCATCCTCAACTATAAAAGTAGCTGAAATATCCGTTATTGCCGGTGTAGTATAAGTATAGTCACCGCCTGAGGGTACGCCACCCAAATCACTTAATGTAGTACCAGTACTTGGACAAATAAATACTTTCAAATTATCAATATAACTATCTTCCAAATTTGCCACGTCATAAAGAATATCCAGACTATTGCCTTGTGGAAAAGCATCATTATAATCAAGTCTATATAATGCTATCGCTAAACCTATTTGCTTTAAGTTGTTCATACAGCTTGTTCTGCGGCCCTGTTCCCTGGCCTTTCCCAATGCAGGCAAAAGAAATCCGGCTAAAATAACAATGATTGCGATTACCACCAGTAATTCAACTAGAGTAAAACCCTTTTTCTTACTTACCATAACTTACCTCCTTTTTTGGGTTGCATTAAAATATAACATAACTTATCTGCCCTGTCAAGAATAATTCTGGCAAGCATTTTTTTGCTGATTTTAGAATGCTTTTTTACATTTCCCCCCTCAATCAAAAATGCCGTAAGTTGTCTTTTACCAAAAGGAACGCTCTTTTCAGAAAGAAGGTTCCCCACAATAAGATCAAGGTTTTTGCTCTTGAGTTTTTTAAGACTGTTTTCAACAACATTTTCCGTCTCTAAGGCAAAGCCAATAAGCACCTTATTTTTCTTTTTCCGGGCCAGGCCCTTTAATATATCAGGATTCTTAACCAGTTTTATTTCAGGCAAGCCATTATCCTTTTTGATTTTTCTGTTGCTTATCTTTGCCGGACGAAAATCAGCCACAGCAGCCGTGCAAATAATTATGTCAGCCCAGTCAAAAAATCTATCTGTGCATTTCTTAAGCTCTAGAGCACTGTTAAAACAAACCGTCTTTACCCCCACCGGAGCATCTAAGTGTGTGGGACCGGAAAGCAAAACAACATCATTCCCTCGCCTTTTTGCACTTTGAGCAAGAATATAGCCGATAGTACCAGTTGAGGGATTTGAAATAAAACGAATTGGGTCAATAAACTCTCGGGTGGGTCCAGCTGTAATAAGGATATTGTGTTTTAACTGCTTTTTTTTCATTTAAGCAATTTTTCTATTTGTCCGGCGATACTTTCTACTGGAGCCAAATGTCCGACACCAACTCTTCCACAGGCGAGTTCTCCTTCTACGGGCGCTACAATAGTATAGCCAAAGCTCTTGAGTTTCTTTAGATTTTCTTTTACAGTCGGATGCTCATACATATTATCGTTCATCGCAGGAGCAATAAGCACTTTTGCTTTAGTTGCAGTAATCACGCAGCTTAAAATCTCATCACAGAGACCATTTGCGAGTTTGGCAATAAAATTAGCTGTTGCTGGAACAACTGCAACCAGATCCATTTGATCAGCTATTGCAATGTGCTCAGGCTCCCAATGTATCTGATCATCAAACATCTCCATGGCAACCGGTCTGGCCGTCAATGTTCTAAAAGTAAGCGGTGTTACAAACTTTGCCGCATTGGCTGTCATGGCAGCCCTAACCCCGTAACCACTCTTTCTTAAAATCCTAATGAGCTCACAAGCCTTATAGGCACTAATTCCACCTGTAACGCCAATAAGGATTTCTTTATTCTTCTTCATGTTTTTTTCAATCTTCTATTTTAAATTCAATCATTCCCTCTGCTATTTCTTCTAACGCAATTGCAGAAAGTTTTTTATTCACTGTGTCAATCTTAGCTTTATAACCTGCAGTTAATTCTGAAGTTCTCAGTCCAGCCAGTATTACCAGCTTAAAGATACTTCCTGTCTGTTTAATAAGATCTTCAATCGGTATTTCAGTCATCAGTTTCTCCTCCTAGTTTTTGTCTCTTTGGCACCTTGAAGCAATAAATATTGACTTCAATTCTTCAAATGCGGTTTTAAGATCATCGTTAATTACTTCATAATCATAATATTTCAAAAATGTCAGTTCTTTTTTCGCAATCTTCAATCTGGAATTTATCACTTTCGTACTATCAGTTTTTCTTTTCTCAAGCCTCTTGCGCAGATGTTTGATCGACGGAGGCAGTATAAAAATAAAGATACAACCTTTCTTAAAGTTTTTTCTGATCTGCATTGCACCTTGAACATCAATCGTAAGCACCACATCTCTATTTTTATTTAAATTACTCTCTACAAATTTCTTAGGAGTCCCATAATAGTTACCAAATACTTTTGCATATTCAATGAACTCTTTAGTCTTTAATCTTTTTTTAAATTCTTCAACACTAATAAAAGAATAGTCTTTACCATTTTTTTCACCCGGTCTTTTTTCTCTCGTTGTCATAGACACAGATCTGACGACTCCGGGAAGCCGCTTTATGATCTCTTCACATAGCGTAGTTTTACCTGCTCCAGAAGGAGCAGAAACAACAAAGAGCCTGCCTTTCTTATTCATTCCTATCTTCTATCCTTTGTGTAACGGTTTCAGGCTGAATACTTGAAAGAATAACATGATCGCTGTCTGTAATAATCACAGCGCGTGTGCGACGGCCGTTAGTAGCATCAATAAGCTTGTTCTGGCGTCTTGCCTCTTCTTTGAGCCTCTTAACAGGAGCAGCATCAGCATTCACAACCGATATGATGCGCTTAAGAACAACAACATTATTATAACCAATGTTTACAAGATATTTATTAGTCAGCATTATTCTATATTTTGTACCTGCTCTCTAATTTTTTCAATTTCACCTTTTACAAAAATTACTTCCTTAGAAATTTGAAAATCCGATGACTTCGCACCCACAGTATTGATTTCTCGATGCAGCTCCTGGGCAATAAAATCAAGCATCTTCCCCACTTCGTTTGTGCTTCTTAATGTACTTTTGAAGTTAACAAGATGCGCAGATATTCTGGTCAGTTCTTCAGCAATATCACAACTCCTGGCAAAAATGGCAACCTCTGCATTTATCCTCTCTCGACGCATTCCGTTTTCATCTTTGACCTTACCCACTTTTCTTTTCAGATTCTGTTTGTACTTATTTATTTCCTTAGGAAGGAAACTTTTGATCTTAACTACCGATTTTGCAATATTCCTGAGCCTAAGCAATAAGTCTTTATTGAGAGCAGCTCCCTCTTTTCGCCTCATTTTAATAAGGTTACTAAGCGCTTTTTCAAGAGCATTAAGAGTTGAACGCCATAAAATTTTCTTGTTCTCTTTTTTAGGCTCAGAAACTATTACCTCAGGAAAAGACAAAAGTTGATTTAAGGTTATGTCATCTTTTAAATTGAACTTCTTTTTTGCTTGCTTCAAAAGCCCGTAATAACGTTTTAATCTTTTTTCATCCAATTTGATATCTAGCGACTTATCATAAGTAGTCTCGCAATTAACCCAAAGGTATAATTTACCGCGTCTGACTTTTTTCCTTATTTCCTTCTTTACCTGTTCCTCGATTAGCTGCAGGTTCTGAGGCAATTTCAAACTATGCTCGAAAAACTTATGATTAAATGTTTTTAACTCAACACTTATCCGCGCGTCTTTAAAGTTAACCACGCCTTTACCGAAACCAGTCATGCTTTTTATCAAAGTATTCTCCTCTTAGTTTAAACGATAATTGTACTTGAATTGGCTAAAAATGTCAACATAAGACCAAAAGTTTTATTTTCTCAGAATAAAGCCACAAATGACTGATTTTTAATAAGTTATCTGGCCCCTAAGCAACAATATCCCCAGCAAACAGAACAATGTAGCCAAAAGCAATTTAGATAACGCTAGATGTTGAGTGAAAAATCTGCGTACATGAAGAGAGCTCACTCCACTGAAAGCAAGACCAAAAACACATAATAGAGGTACGATGAACATAATATTGTAAAAAATCAAATAACAAACGGCTATTACAATATTTTGTTTTTGCTGCAGAATATAAATTATTGTCGGCAGGTATACCTGCCCTGTGCAAACTGATTCTAGCAAAGAAACCGTTACTCCCAGCCCTAGGGCTGCTAGCACTAGGTTTTCGGTACGCATCTTTCTGCTTATCAATCGGTTAATAACTTTTCGGACACTTTTGGGAAGTTTCGCTTTAATATCATTCGAATTGTGGGATTTAAAAAATCTAAAAAGGTCCATAAAGTTATATCCTGCTATAATGAAAGCAGCGGCAGCAGAAGCAAGCGAAATAAACCGAGCGACACCAGACACAGTTGAAATCACTTTAATAGCTTTAAAAACCCCAAGACCTAATAATAGATATGTCATAAAAACAGAAAAAGCAAAAGATGTTCCCACAATAAGAATAGTCTTTTTTGACTTTTTCAGTAATGTCAAAATCGATATAAAAAATAAAATTGTTACAAACGCGCAAGGATTAACTCCGTCTACCAATCCGGCAAGACCGACAATAGTAAAATTTAACCTAGAAAACTTATCTTCTATCAAATCTCTTACATCCAGTGATTCATTTTTTTTAGCCAAAATCTCTTGCGGCGTCACGGTTCTTGACTTCTTTGCAAGTTCTTCATTGATTAAACGCTCCAGCCCTTTTCGAATATCTTTTATACCGGAAAGATACTGTTCTCCGACAAAAATTTTGGTAGAGTGACTGTCTTCAATACCAAATTTTTTCTCATAAAGTAACTGTAGAGCAAAAGAATCCTTACTATCAACCGCAATGTGCTGAAAATCTACACGGCTTTGAAATTTTTGCAAAATTTTCGGCAGAAAATCATTTTTAAGCTGTTCGCATTGAGGACAGGAAGAAGATGAAAAAAGAAATATAATTAAGGAAGGGTTTTCATCCTTATCTTGGGCAAAAGACAAGCCATTAACCAAGAGCAGGCAAATTACTAATAGAATTGTGGAAAATCGCATAGTTTTAATATATCATAATAAGTATCATGAAAACCACTAATTTGCGTAAAATCATATTCGTATGTATAATTTTTATCTTGGCCTGTTTTTCTTCTAATATATGCCTGGCTTTGGAAATCAACCCCAAGTCGATTGACCTGGGAGATATTCCCATAGGGGTCACCATTATAAAAAAGATCACAATTAAAAACAACGAAGAACAAACAGTTATCTTAGAACAGGCAAGATCATCCTGTGACTGCGTTAAGATTGAATACAAGAAGGATACATTGATTGATAGCGGCAAGGATTACACTATAAGTTTGATCATAGATACAACAGACTTACCGGAAGGCAAAACTAAAAAATTTATATTCCTGTCATTTAATGATTTAAATGAACCGATATTTTCAATCACTGTTAGTGGAAACATTATCTCTCCCTAGTTCTTATCAGCAAGACAAGCATCAAAAATAACGCAAGAAAACCACAACACATAGGAAAAATAGGGGACGCTACCC